>NZ_JBSGFQ010000023.1:0-132999 GCF_053603495.1 Nonomuraea sp. NPDC004186
CTGGCCATCGACCAGATCGTCTGCACGGCCGCCGCCCTGGCACCGGAAATCCCTGCCGGCCAGGTCACCGTCGTCGGCGCCGGGCAGGACAGCGGCCCCCGAAGCTGCCCGAGGCAACGCTAGCGACCTGTCCACCAGCGGTCTTGGTCAGATCGTCCCATTCAGCGCATACGCGCCACGTCGCCGAGCCTGACCCTGGCGCCCGTCCGCAGCACCGCCCGCTGGTACACCTTGGCGCCGAAGGCCAGCGCCGCGAGCACCGCCGCCACCATCGCCGCCATGGCGAGCCCCGCCTGCCACAGCGGCACCTCGGTCGCGGCCATCCGCACCGGCATGACGATCGAGGAGAACGGCGGCACGTACGACATGACCGTGGCCAGCGTGCCCGTGGGATCGATGGTGGCGTAGAAGGCCACGAAGTAGCTCACCATGATCACCATGATGACCGGCGTCAGCACGCTGTTGACCTCCTCCAGGCGCGAGACCAGCGAGGCGAACGCCCCCGCCAGCGTGGCGAAGAAGGCGTACCCGAGGACGAACCACACCACCACCCCGGCCACCAGCCCCGGCATGCCGGGCGGGAAGTCGCCGGCGATGCCCGAGGCCATGGAGGCGGCCAGGCCGACCGTCAGGATCGTGACCAGGTTGATCAGGCCGACCGCGCCCAGCCCGACGATCTTGCCGCCGAACAGCTGCCACGGCCGCAGCGTGGAGAGCAGGATCTCCACGATCCTGCTGCCCTTCTCCTCCACCACGCCCATGGCCACCATCCCGACCTGGCCGATGAGCATCATGAAGAGCACGATCACCAGCACCACGGCGAGCCCGGTGCGCGCGGCCTGATAGCGGGTGTCAGCCCCCACGGACACCATCTTCAGCGGCGGGATCGATACGCCTGCGGCCCCGAGCTTCGCCTCCCGGTTGACGCTCTGCAGGAGCACGCCGAGCTGGTCGTCGATCTCCCCGTCCGTGAGCACCTTGGTGCCGTTGACCAGCACCGCGTCCACGTCCTTTGCGAGCACGGCCCGCTTGGCGGCGGCCTCGTCGGAGAACGCGCGCCAGGTGAACTCCGAGTCCGGGGCGGCGGCCTCCAGCGGCAGCCGCTGGGAGTTGACGGTGCCGAGGGTGTAGGAATTAGGCCCGTCGAGCAGCTTCGGCGCGAAGGAGACGGCCGCCACCAGCACGGCCGTGATGATCAGGCCGGTGACGAACGCCTTCGTACGGAGCTGCGTCACGATCTCCCTGCGGGCGACCAGCATCCACTCGTTCACGCCACGGCCTCCTTGAAGATCTCGGTGAGGGTCGGGCGCTCGTGGCCGAAGTGTTCGACATGCCCGGCCTTGATGGCGCGGCGCAGGATCTCCTGGTCGTCGCCGTTCGTCGTACGCAGAATGTGCCGGTGGCCGGACACGGTGACCGTGCCGGGCAGGCCGTCCGCCCAGCCGGGGGACGGATCGCGGACGACCACCCGCAGCGTGTCGTTCTCGGCCGAGCGCAGATCGGCCACCGTGCCCGTGGCCACCATCCGCCCGGCGGACACGATGCCGACCGAGTCGCACAGCCGCTCGACCAGCTCCAGCTGGTGGCTGGAGAAGATCACCGGCACTCCGCCCCTGCACCGCTCCTGCAGAGCGGTGGCCAGCGCGTCCACCGCGATCGGGTCGAGTCCGGAGAACGGCTCGTCCAGCACCAGGACCTCGATGTCGTGCACCAGCGCCACGGCGAGCTGCACGCGCTGCTGGTTGCCCAGCGAGAGCGCCTGCACCGGGTCGTTCCTGCGCTCGGCCACGCCCAGCTGCTCCATGAGGTCCTCGGTGGCCTTCTTGGCGACGGCGGCGCTCATCCCGTGCAGGCGGCCGAAGTATTCGATCTGCTCGGCGACCCGCATCTTCTGGTAGAGGCCGCGTTCTTCCGGCATGTAGCCGAAGCGGCGCCGGTCGTCGTAGCCGAGCGAGCGGCCCTGCCAGCTCACCGAGCCGGAGTCGGCCTGGAGCACACCCATCACGATGCGCATGGTCGTCGTCTTGCCCGCGCCGTTCGCGCCGACGAACCCGAACATCTCCCCCGGCCGCACGGCGAAACTGATCCCGTCCAGGGCGAGCTTGCCGTCGGGAGCGTCGGGGCCGCCCGCGAAGCGCTTGTGTAACTCGCTGATCTCGAGCATCAGGTGCTCTCCTTCATCATGGGTGCCGTCAAGGACTGTGCGATGAGCCGACGTGATGCGTCATGTCAGCCGCCGCCGCTCGCCGCCGCCGCCCTGGCCTCATCGACGCTCTTGCGCAATGCGGTCGCGATCGGCTCGACCGGCGCGGACAGCTGCTGGATCCGGTCCCGGCGCAGACGCGCCTCCCGCCAGGAGGGAACCACCGTCTTGAGCCGGGCCGCCATGGCCAGCGCCGCCAGGACGCGGACGTCCTCATCCAGGAGCCCGACCGGCTGCCCGCCGCGAATGGCCTGGCCGACGCGCTCGGCCAGCCTGCGCGACAGGTACGCCTTGCGCGGCGTGATCCGTTCGACCGGGAACAGCAGGATCCGGCGTCGCTCCACGTTGATCATCCGGGCGGCCGCCAGCTCGTCGCGTACCAAGCGGACCGCCTTGCCGTTGTGCTTCTGCACCCACCGCCGCCACGAGCGGGGCGGCGAGTTCGAGATCTGCTCCCAGACCACAGCGCGCAGGGAACCCGGCTCGGCGGCCGGGGCGGTGAGAGCCCGCGCCTTGCCCGACTCGTCCGCCAGGTTGCCCGCCAGCAGCAGCTCGGCGAGGGTGGCCGCGCGCAGCAGATAACCCAGGTCTCCCCGCTGGGTCAGCTTCTCCTTCCGCAGGTCGAAGGCCAGTAGGAAGGCCGATCGGGTCAGTGACTCACCCTGCTTCACTTGCGTCTCCATCCGCCTGCTCCCCTTCTTCCTGATGTGTGTCGTCCTCCGGCGCCTTCCTCGGCCGTCCGCGGGGACGCATGCGCCCCACGCCGTCGGGCAGGCGACCGGCCTCCGAGAGGGCCCTGCGCAACAGGAACTCGATCTGCGAGTTCGTGCTGCGCAGGTCGTCGGCGGCCCACTTCGCCAGCGCGTCGTGGACCACCGGGTCGAGCCGCAGCAGGATCTTCTTCCGCTCCACGGCGATTACTGGTAGAGCGTGCCGGTGTTGACCGCCGGCCGGGTGTCGCGGTCGCCGACCAGCACCACGAGCAGGTTGCTGACCATGGCCGCCTTGCGCTCCTCGTCGAGCTCGACCACGTCGTGCTCGGCGAGCCTGGCCAGCGCCATCTCGACCATGCCGACCGCCCCCTCGACGATCCGCTGCCGGGCCGCCACCACCGCGCCGGCCTGCTGGCGGCGGAGCATCGCGTGGGCGATCTCCGGCGCGTACGCCAGGTGGATGATGCACGACTCGATGACCTTCACCCCGGCCGAAGCCACCCTGGCGCCGATCTCCACGAAGTCATCCACCTCGAACACCGCCTGCGCCGTGTCCCGCACCTGCCAGACCACCACGGTCGCGTCGTTGACCTTCGTCACGTCCGTCGCCTCGGCGCACCGTGATCGGGTTGACCCGCTGGAAGCCGGGGGCGCGCAGGGTGCCGACGTACCGGCCGAGCAGCTGCACCGCCCTGGCCTCCCCCGGCGCCACCGCGGTGAGGCCGAAGGACATGAAGAGCCCGAGCAGGATCATCAGGCTGCTCGCGATGACCACCCACATGCCGCCCTGCCCGGCCCCCGCGGCGAGCAGGACGATCCCCACGACGAGCAGCGCGATCCCGGCCAGGTCCAGCCCCGTCGCCACTCTTAGCATGACGAACCCGTTGGCCACCCGCACCGGGTGCTCGCTCGTGCGCGGTGCGGGCATGTCCACGACGGCGGTCTCAAGTGCGGTCTCGCCCGATGCGTTCGCCATCGTCCGCCCCTTCTATGTGACTTCACCTTGCTAGCAAAGTGATATCACTTTTTGGGCGACTGTGGAAGGCCGGGCCTGAGCTTCTCCCCTCCGCGCCTGTCAGAGCGACTTGACGAGTGCGGCGGCGAATGCCGGGGCGTCGGTGATGAAGCCGATGTGGCCGCCGGGGAGTTCGGCCACGTCGCGGCCCAGACGCATGCCCAGCGCCACGGTCGCCTCGTAACAGGGGTGTCCGCGTGATTCGCGGCCGACCGCGGGAGTGACATGACCGGCGTGCGCCGCGAGCGAGGCAAGGTCGAGAGGGGCCGGCGGGTACTGGCGTAGCTCGTGCTCGAACCAGTAGGCGGCGTTGGCGTCGTTTCTCGGGGCGTTGGCCATGTACCGGTGGTCATAGGGGGCGAATGTGCGTTCCCGGAACAGCGTCATCGCGGGCTCGGGGCCGGAGCGCCGATGGAGGTCGTAGACCTCGGAGAAGAACCGTACCCATGTGTCGCCGTCGGGGAGCAGTCGCGTCACGGGCGGTTCGTACGGGATGAGAGTGCGGATCGCAGAGGGGTGGCGGGCCAGGAGTTCCAGTCCGACCACGGCTCCGGAACTGGCGCCGAAGACGATCGCCGGCCCGGCGCCGAGGTGCTCGATCAGACGGCGAGCGTCGTCGGCGTCGGTTTCCAGGCGGCGGTCGTAGTCCTGCGAGCCTTCGAGGAGGCTGCGGGAGAAGCCGCGGCGGTCGTAGATGGCGACGGTGAAGTGGGCGGTCAGGTGCTGGGTGACGGCTCGATATACGTCCGCCACGCCGGGGGCGCCTGTGATCAGGAGGAGGAGAGGGCCCCTCCCGTGGGTCTCGTAGTAGAGACGGGCTCCTGGGACTTCGAGCGTGCTCACGTGTCCAGCACTCCTCATCTGTTCGCGGTGTTGCGGAATTTTGCGATACAGAGTGTATGTATATAGTACGACATGTTCCGGACCGAGACAGAGAGGCAGTCGCATCCCCGACGGCGTCCTGGCCCGGCTCGCCGCGCTCACCAGAATCCGACCCTCACCGAATCCCGAAAGGACTGCCGATGCCGACCGCCGAAGCCCGCGTCGCAACCGAACGCGCCGGCCGATACCTCGTCCAGCTATGCCGCCACGCCACCCAGATGGGCCACGGCTTCCCCGCTCACCCCGGCCGCGACCGGCACACGGGCAGCGAGAGGCCGAAGAATGTCCAGGCCGAGTGGTCGGAAACCAGCGGGACCATCACCGTCGACCGGGGATCCTGCGTCCTGGAGGCCACTCCCGAGGCCCTGACATTACGGATCGAGGCCGAGGACGAGGACGGGCTGCAGCGCCTCCAGACCCTCCTCACCAGGAACATCACGCGGATGGGCAGAAGGGACGGCCTGGCCGTGGACTGGAACCGTACGGACGCGAACGCCGGAACGGCGCCCGCCGTGGCGGAGGCCACGCCGCGTCGAGGCCGGCACACGGTGCTCGGCCTTACGGTGGCCGCCCTCCTGGCGATCGGCGTGCACGCGGGCCTGGCCGCGGGCATTCTGGCGATTCCGCGTTGGGCCGGACTGGGCGCGGACGTCGTTCTGGTGGCCCTCCTGGTGAAGGCGGCCCTGGTGGCGACCCACGTCTGGCGACGCCGCCGCCCATCCGTCAAAGCCCGCTGAGACCGAGCGGGCGTCCGGCTCAGCGGGCTCGCAACCCGGACAAAGTGAGTGTGACGAGCCGCTGGACAGCGGCTTTGGACGGAAGGGCGCCGGCCGCCTGAAGCGCGTGGAGGCAGAACGTGGCCAGCTCGTCCGCCGCCACGTCGTCACGTATGACGCCAGCCCGCGCGGCATCGGCCAGCGCATCGCGGAACATGGCGTGCAGCTGCTGCCGGGCGTGGCCGGCGTCGTGCGATCGGTGCAGGAGAGTGACGAGGTCGGGGCTGAAACCGTGCCCTGCCATCTGCTGATGGATGAGCGCGTACGTCTCCAGCATGGCCTCGAGCCGCTGCCCGGCATCGCTCGCACGCTCCCCCGCCCGTACGAGGTGCTCCAGATGCCCGGCGACCTGGCGGTTGTGCCAGGCCACCAGAATCGTCTCGACATCGGGGAAGTACTTGTAGAGCGTGGCCCGCCCGATGCCGGTCTTCTCGGCGATCTGCGACATCGTCACCGCCAGCAGCCCTCGCTCGCCCACCAGCTCCACTGTGGCGTCCAGGATCGCGTCATGCACGGTACGGCGGTGCGCCTCGATCGTCTCGTTCCACAGTTTGGGCACCCAGCCAGTGTACGAGGCGACGCAGGGGCCATCTGAGGTGTCGCCGCGGGCGGCCCGTCCGGAAGGCCGAGCCTGGTCAGCACGCGCGACCCCCGAACTGTCACCGCAGGAGTCGCGCTTCGAAAGGCGCGAGAGTGACCGCACCGGGCAGCCGGTCTCCCTCGCCGACGGTCGAAAGCGATGACCAGAGCGTGCTCCTGGAACCGGGAAACGCGACCGTCTGGTCGCGGTCGGAAAGGTTCACCGCCACGACGAGTGAGTTCTCGCCGTCGCCACGGAGGTAGGCGAGATGGTCCGGGTCGGCGGAGAGCACGGTGATGCCGCCCTGACGCAGCGCGGCCAGCTCTCGCCGGAGCTTCAGGAGTTCCCGGACGCGGGAGAGGAGCGAGCGGGGGTCGAGCTCCTGGCTCTCGACGCTGAACTGCCCCGCCCACGCGGGTATGGGCAGCCACGGCTCGACGTCGTCGGGCGTGAATCCGGCGTGCGACGGCGTCGCCTCCCAGGGCATGGGCATCCGCTGGGGGTCCCGGCCGAGTCCGAGGCCGGGCGCGCGGAGTTCGGCGCAGTCGCGGGCGCGCCCGGCGTCGACCGGGGCGTCGGGCAGGCCGAGTTCGTCGCCGTAGTAGAGCGTCGGCGTCCCCTTGAGCGTGAGCAGCAGGGCCAGCGCGCCGGGGACGCGTTCCGTCCCGATGCGGCTGGCGAGCCGGGACCTGTCGTGGTTGCTCAGCACCCAGTTGGGGTGCGAGCCGGGCGGGAGCGCGGCGTAGTAGCGCTGGATGAGTTTCGCCAGGTCGAGGCCGTTCCAGGGGGCGTCGATGAGGGAGAAGTTCATCGCGATGTCCAGCCCCCGCGTGCCGAGGGCGGCGACGCGTTCGAGCTTGAGGTGGAGCTCACCCATCAGCATCCGGTCGTCGTACTCGTCGATGACCGTGTGCATCTGCGCGAGCAGGCCCGGGAGCTCGGGTTGGTCGGCGGTGTACTTCTGGATCTGCCGGACCGTCGTGTGGGCGCCCGCGCCGCCGATCTCGAACGACTCGCCGCCGTCGTCCATCATCGGGTTGTCGCGCAGTCGCGCGTCCTTGATGAGCCGCCACACCGCGTCCACGCGGAACCCGTCGACCCCGCGGTCCAGCCAGAACCGCATGACCTCGAACATCGCCTCCCGGACGGCCGGGTTGCGCCAGTTCAGGCTCGGCTGCTCGGGCAGGTGCGCGTGGTAGTAGTACTGCCCGGTCGGCTCATGGAAGGTCCAGGCGGGGCCGCCGAAGGCGGAGGCCCAGTTGTTGGGCGGGCTGCCGTCCGGCTTCGGATCGTGCCAGAGGTACCAGTCCCGGTGCGTGCTGTCTCGGCTCGACAGCGCGTCGCGGAACCAGGGATGTTCGCTGGAGGTGTGCTGGGGCACGTAGTCGAGGACGACACGCAGCCCTCGATCGTGCGCCCCTCGAACGACGCGATCGAAGGTGGCCAGATCGCCGAACACCGTCCCGACCTCCGTGTGACCGGACACGTCGTAACCGAAGTCCAGCAGCGGCGACGCATAGATCGGGCTCAGCCACACCGCGGTCACGCCGAGTGCCGCGATGTGGTCGAGGCGCCGCTCCACACCCCGCAGATCGCCGAATCCGTCCGCGTCGCCGTCCTGGAACGACGGCACGTACACCTGGTAGAAGGCGCCCTCGCGCCACCACCGTCCGTTCTGGGCGTTCATCCTTTGACTGCTCCCGCGGTGAGGCCGGACACGATCTTTCTCTGGAAGACCAGAACCAGGAGAACGAGCGGGATCGAGATGATCACGGACGCGGCGCTGATCGTGCCGAGCGGTTGCTCGTACTCGCTCGCGCCCGTGAAGAACGCGATGGCGACGGGGACAGTGCGGGCCTCGGGGCTGTACGTCAGCGTGGCCGCGAGCAGGAACTCGTTCCAGGCGAAGATGAACGCGAGGATCCCCACGGTGGCTATACCGGGTGCGGCAAGCGGGAGGATGACCTTGTAGTAGGCCTGGAACGGGGACGTGCCGTCGATGTACGCCGCCTCCTCGAGCTCCACGGGGATCTCTTTGAAGAAGGACACGAGGGTGTAGATCGACAACGGCAGGGTGAACGTCAGATAGGGGATGATCAGCCCGACCAGCGTGTTGTAGAGCCCGAGATCGTTCCACAGGGAGAACATCGGCGCGGCGATCGCGATACCCGGGAAGGTCGTCACGGACAGCACGATGCTCAGGATGAGGAACTTGCCGCGCATCCTGAGCCGCGCGAGAGGGTACGCGGCGAACGACGCGACGGCGAGCGCGAGCAGGGTGGTCGTCGTCGCCACGATGACGGAGTTGACCAGCGCGCCCACGAACTGGCTGTCGCCGAGCACCGCCAGGTAATTCTCGAAAGTGGGGCGCGGAGGGGTGAGACTCGCCGTCGAGAGGTCGGGCCCGGTCTTCAACGACGTGTTGACCAGCCAGTAGACCGGCACGATCGAGAAGACCATGACGACGGCGATGGCACACCAGACCAGCGGGTTGTGCTCCGGGCCGCGCCGCCGGGCCCTTCTCCGTGGCGACGGCTGCCGGCCGGTGGCGGTGCTGCTCATCGCGAACCTCCCTTGACGACCGATCGGATGTTGCCGCCGGCGAAGCGGATGTAGAGGAAGGACACGAACATGACGATGACGAACGTGAGGATCGACACCGCGGACCCTTCGCCGATCAGCTGGTTGCCGCGCAAGGTCTGGTAGGCCAGGACGGACATCGTCTCCGTGCCGTAGGCGCCACGTGTCAGCACGAACGGCAGGTCGAAAACGCGCAGAGCGTCGAGCGTACGGAAGATCATCGCCAGCGCGATCGCGGGCCACAGCAGAGGCAGCGTGATGCTCCAGAAGTGCCGCAAAGCGCCGGCGCCGTCGATCTGCGAGGCCTCCCGCAGGTCGGCGGGGATGACCTGGAGCCCGGCGAGCACCAGGAGCGCGACGAAGGGCGCCGTCTTCCAGACGTCCGCCAGGATCACCACCGTCATCGCGTATCCGCTCTGCCCCAGCCAGACCACGCCGGCGTCGGTGAGGCCGAGGGAGCTGAACATCGTGGAGACGAGACCCAGATCCGGGTCGAAGATGGTCCGCCACGTGATGGCGGACACGACCGTCAGGATCGCGTACGGGAGCAGCACGATGCTGCGCAGCAGCGTCCTGAACCGGAAGGCGATGTTCAGCAGGAGCGCCAGGCCGATCCCGATGACCAACTCGAGCGGGACCGAGATCGCGGTGAACAGGAAGGTGTTGCGCACGGCTTCCCACCACGCGCGCGAGGTGAGCTGCTCGGCGTAATTGCCCAGGCCGACGAATCGCGAGAGCCCAGGGGTGATGACGCTGTACTGGTGCAGCGAGAGCCAGATCGCGTAGAGCACGGGATAGCCGGCGACGCCGGCCATGAGGATGAGCGCGGGCGCCACCATACGCGCCGCGAGGCGCCTCTCGGTGGAGTCCGAGAGGTGCCTCGAGGATCGGAAGAACCGCATCGCCATCAGAACGTCTTCAGGGCGGTGCCGACCTTGTCCGCCATCTGCGAGGCCCCTGCCTGCGGAGTCAGCTCTCCGGAGAGCACCTTCCCCACGGTCTGGTAGATCGCCTGCGAGATCTGCGGATAGACGGGCGACACCGGCCGCGCCTTCGCGCTCGTCAGCGCCTTCAGCAACTCCTGCGAGAACGGCAGCGCCTTCTTGACCGGCTCGGACGCGTAGGCCGCCGCGACGGCGGGGGCGAGAGCGTTCTTGACCGCGATCTGCTCCTGCCAGCTGTCGCTGGTCATGAAGTCGATCATCGCGAGGGCGCCCGCCTGGTTCTTGGAGAACGTGCTGACCGCGACGTTGCTGCCGCCGAGCACGCCGACGCCGTTGCCCGGCGTCTTCCACCCGGGAAGCGGCGTCACGGCGAACTTGCCGGCGATGGCCGACTTCTGGCCGGCCGCGTAGGCGTAGGGGTAATTGCGCATGGTCGCGCCGGCGCCGGACTCGAACGCGAGGCGGGTGGCGTCCTCGTCGTACGTCAGCACCGCCTTCGGCGCGGCGCCCTTGTTGATGCCGTTCTGCATGAACGTGAGGACTTCGGCCGTCTGCGGCGAATTGACGGCCACCTCGCCCTTGTCGTTCAGCACCTCGCCGCCCGCGCTGTACAACAACTCGAGAAAGCTCACGGTGAGCGACTCACTTTGTGAGGCCTGGTAGAGGAATCCCTTCTTGGAGTCCGCCTCGCCATATGAGTAGAGCTGCTGCCAGGTCTGCGGAGCCTGCGTCTTGTCGGTGCGGTAGTAGAGCAGACCGGTGTTCGAATAGAACGGGACACCCCAGTATTTGTCCTTGTAGAGCAGGGTGCCGGCCGTGGAAGGAATGAGTTTGTCCAGCTTGGACGAGATGACTTTGCTCATGTCCGCGAGCCAGCCCTGGGCGGCCAGCTGCGCCGTCCACACCACATCCAGGCGGACGACGTCACACTGCGTCGACTTCGTCTGCATTCGCTGCGTAATCTGCTGCAGCTGGTCGTCGGCCGACGCTCCCAGCTCCACATAATTGGCCACCGTCCCCGGGTTCGCCTTGTTGAAGGCCTCCATCGTGGCCTTCCAGACGCCCGACGAGTCCGTGGGCCCGCAGACCGTGACATTTCCCTTCGCGGACTTGGCCAGCGCCGGATCCATAGCCGTACTGGTGGAGGCCGACTGCTGGGAGTCGGAACATGCGGTGAGCGCTACGGCCAGTGCTGAGCCCGCTCCGATTACCGTGACGGCACGGAGCAGACGTCGTTCACGTGTCAACATCATTGCCGCTTTCTCTGATTACTTCTGGGCTATGTCGTCGTAGCGCCACGAATCGAGCAGGCCCGGGGAGTTTGCTGTTGAAGGGGATTCTCGCTAGAATCCGAATAATCCTATTTGTAGGATGAATGGAGTAGATCACATGATCGAACCTCGTGTCAAGGTGACCAGGAGGAACCTGTCGGCCTCGATCGCCGACGACCTGCTGTTCAAGATCAAGAGTGGCCAGTATCCACCGGGCTCGAAGGTGCCGGGCGAGAAGGAGCTGATGGAGGCTTACGGGGTTGGCCGCAACACCGTCCGGGAGGCGGTCCAATCGCTGGTGACCATGGGTTACCTCGACGTGCGCCCACGCGTCGGAGCGCGGGTGACCTCCGTCCCGATCGAAGAGGCGGTCGAGGCGGCGGCGATCTCCGCATTACTGGAGGGGCAGGCCGTTGGGGACATCTATGAGCTGAGGCGCGTGCTGGAGACCGCGATAGCCGAGCGGGCGGCGACCGAGGCGAGTCCCGCCGACCTCGAAGCGATCGGCGTCGCCCTCGACGACTACGAACGCGCACACCGGGACGGGCAGGGCGCCTACCGCGCCGACGTCGCCTTCCACGCGGCGCTGGCGGTCGCGAGCCACAACGTGGCGTTCCGCAACGTGCTCGAGGGTGTGGGGGATCTTCTTCTGAACGCGCGCCAGCTGACCGATCGTCTGCCTGGCGCGATCTCACTTGCGCTGAAGGAGCACACGGAGATCTTGCGAGCGGTCGAGCAGCGTGACCCCGACAAGGCGCGTCACGCGATGAAGGTGCACATGGACACTTCCGTAGAGGCGTGGAAGCGCGCCCAGCGACTCTTCGTCGAGAGCTGATCGGCGAGTGAGCGATCACAAGAAGCCGGACGGGGACCGACTCCCGCCCGGCCGGAAGAACCTTCGGGTAGCCGTCGCCAACCCCCTTCACGAGGAGTCCTACCAGCTCATCCTGGAACGCGAACCGCGCGTGACCCTGCTGTTCGATCCCTCGTTGCTGCCGCCCGCCCGGCACCAGGCGGACTTCTCCGGCGATCCCGGGTTTCGGCGGACTCCGGAGCAACAGCGAAGATTCGAGGCCCTCCTCGATTCCGCCGACGCGCTGCTGGGGATCCCCGACGTCGATCCTGCGGCGCTGGCCCGTACGGTGCAGTCGAATCCGCGCCTGAAGTGGGTGCACACGACCTCCGCCGGCGGCGGCCAGCAGGTCGGGAAGGCCGGGCTGAGCCCGTCGCACTTCCAGAGGGTCACGTTCACCACTTCGGCGGGCGTGCATGGATCGCCGCTGTCCGAGTTCGTGGTGCTGGGCGTCCTCTGCGGTGCCAAGGATCTTCCCCGCCTGCTGCGGCAGAAAGGCCGGCGTCAGTGGGGCGAACGGTGGATGTCGCGGCAGATCTCCCGGCAGAAGGTGCTGATCCTCGGCTTCGGGGGGATCGGCAGGGCCGTCGCCCGCTCTCTCTCCGCGCTCGGCATGAGCGTCACGGCGACCTCACGCCACGCCGACGCCAAACACCTGGACGTCGACAGGTTCGTGAGCATCGACGAACTGGACGACGTCGTCGGCGAGATGGACGTGATCGTGTCCGCGCTGCCGGGCACCGACCTGACGCGACGGATCGTGGGCGAACGGCTGCTCGCGCGGGTCAAACGCGGGGTCACGTTCGTGAACGTGGGCCGCGGCAGCGTGGTCGACGAGCCGGCTCTGATCGCGGCGCTGGAGGACGGGCGGATCGGTTTCGCGGCCCTCGACGTGTTCGAGGCCGAGCCGTTGCCCGCCGCGAGCCCGCTCTGGGGAATGCCCAACGTCTTGATCAGTCCGCACACCGCGGCTCTCGCGGTCGACGAGGAGACGGCCGTCGTGGAGCTGTTCGCCGACAACGCCACCCGGCTGCTGGACGGGCACGAGCTCGTGAACGTCGTCGACACGGTCGAGTTCTACTGATGCCGCTGGTCGATATCGGCCGATCAGACCGAGGAAGGGGATTTCCGCTGCGACCACTTGTTGTAGTGATGGGCGTGTCCGGGGCGGGAAAGACCACCGTCGGCCGCTTACTCGCCGAGCGGCTGCGAGTGCCTTTCCTCGACGGCGACGACCTCCATCCGCGGGCCAATGTGGCCAAGATGGCTTCGGGCGTCCCGCTCACGGACGACGACCGTTTCCCGTGGCTCGTAGCGGTCGGAGGCGCTCTCGCCGGCTTACGAGCGGAAGGGGCGGTCGTCGCGTGCTCGGCGCTCAAACGAAAATACCGGGAGACCATTCTCGCCGAGGCCCCGAGTGCGGTGTTCGTCGAGCTCCATGCCCCGCCGGACCTCATCGCCCGACGCGTCGAGGCACGCGCCGGGCATTTCATGCCGGGGGCGCTGTTCGACTCGCAAATGAAAACCCTCGAGCCGTTGGAGGCGGACGAACCGGGATTCCGCGTGGACTGCACTCACGAGCCGGACCGCGTGGTCGCGAACCTCATGGAGGAGATCCTGCCGCGCGACTCCCGCATCCCGCCCTGCTGAGCGCCAGGTAGCGGATGAGCGTCCGGCGTGGACGGTGCTCGTCGAAGTACTTGTATTCGGTACCCAGGTACGGGTTTACCGTCGAGGCATGACACGAGAGGCCATAACCCTGGACCAGCAGTGGGTGCCGTCGGCGTGCACGCTGCCCACCGCCGAGCAGCCGCTTCGCGTGGCCGAGTTCGACGTACGGGTGCCCGGGCAGCACGTAAAGGTCCTGGATGCCCTGCAGGCGCGGGCCGAAGCGGCGGCCGGCCTGACATGACATCCGGCTCGAACCCCGCTCCAAGATCACCGCGACGCAGCCGACCGAATCCATCCACCTGCGCACCGGGCGAGTAGCCGAGCTCGCCGGGGTCAACATCCAGACGCCGCGCTACTACGAGCGCCGGGGCTTGATCGCCAACGAGCCTCACCCGACCCGGTGGTCCTCACGTGAGTACGGGCGCCGCGGAGGAGCGCCGGTCAGCCAGGCGGCGGCCGAATCGCTGCAGGGGCCGCTCGATGAATCGGTGGCTCAGCCAGCTGGCCGGGAGGAGCACACTGACGAAGAGCACGCTGATGCCGATCTGCAGGGGCAGGGGTGACCAGCGCATCTCCCCCGCCAGTTGCATGACGACGAGCAGGATCGGCAGGTGCACCAGATAGAGGGAGTAGCTGACCGTCCCGAGCCAGGTGAGGAAGACGGGCACGCGGCGCGTGCGCCAGACCATGGCAGCGGCGAAGGTGGCGCCCGCCAGGACGATGGTCAAGCTCCACACATCAGGCTGAACCCACCACCATCCCGCGTTGATCGCCCACAGAGGCGTCGCCGTCACCAGGACGGCGGCGACGGCCACCGGCCACAGCCGGCCGTCGCCGCGCTCCCACCGGTGAATCGCCGTACCGGCGAACATGACCGCGAGGATCGCGGCGGCGAACCACGGGACACGGCTGCTCACCAGGACCAGAGCCAGCGCCATGACGCCCAGGGCACAGGAGCCAACGGTGATCGCGCGTCCGGAGATCACACCCGCCAGGCCGATCACGAACACGGCGAACGACAGCCAGGCCAGCCACCCGCCCGACAGCGACGCGCCGGACAGAGTCAGGCCGGTGATGGCGCAGATCAGCCCGAACAGGACCGGGAGCAGAGCGTTGCGGTCACGCACGCCCGTCACGAACAGCGCGGCGACCAGCAGGTAGAAGACCATCTCGTACGACAACGTCCACATGGTGTTCAGCACGCCGGCCACGCCGATCGCGTCCATCAGCATCGTCGCGTGCGCGGCCACCGACGCGGCCTCCCTGGGCACCTCGTCGCGTACGGGGATCCACCACGACAGGGCCAGCACCACGGCGATGACCGCGAGGTAGAGCGGATAGAGGCGGAAGAGGCGACCGATCCAGAAGGCGCGCACGCCGCCCTGCCGCTCCAGCGAGGCCGGGATGATGTACCCGCTGACCAGGAAAAAGACCAAGACGCCGTACACGCCCAGATTGAACGAGGTGGGGCGCAGCCAGGGCATGGCCCAGGTCGTCAGGTGCTCTCCCACGACCGCGAGCGCCCCGACGCCACGCAACGCGTCCAGCCACGCCAGTCGGGTAGGCGCAGTATGCGCGGCTTGAGGAGTTTTCGGAGGGGCCGTCACCATATGCCAAACGTATCGGAGCGATGATCCAACGCCACATCGCTCCGTCAAGGCCGGCGTCAGGAAGCCTTTTGTCGGAGCGGCCGGGTAGCCTGCGTCGGTGTTCATGGGCAAGAAGCAGCGAGAGCCGTTCCCCGCAGCAGCGAAGACGCTGCTGTGGATACGGGTGCTCAACCAGCTCGGCTCCTATGCCCTGGCCTTTCTCGCGGTGCTCACCGGCCCTGAGCTCGCACCCGCCGCGCTGGCGAGCTTCGGGATCGCCGCCTTGATCTCACGCTGGATGGGGGCCTTCCTCCTGGACCGCATGCCGCCACGGACGGTCCTCGGCCTGGGCCTCGGCCTGACCGGCCTGTCCTTGCTGGCCCTCGCCGCCGCCCGGACCCCGCCGCACATGCTGGGAGCGGTCGTCCTCGTGGGTCTGGCGTTCGAGCTGTACGAGCCCGCCACCCAGGAGCTCATCGCCCGCGTCGCCACCGGAGCACGGCGGCAGCAGGTGTACGCCCTGCTCGGAGTCTGCCTGTCGGCAGCGGGGGCGATGGCCGGCCTGCTCGCCGCCGTCCTGCTGCCTCTGGGCGTGCGGTGGCTGGTGATCACCGATGCGGTCACGTGCCTGGTAGCCGCCGGAGTCGCCCTGCGCTTCCTCCCACGCGGCGAGGAACGGGCCATCGCGCCGAAACGGCGCTGGCGGCCTCCCGCGCCCTTGCTCCGGCTGACGCTCGCCAGCACCGCCTTCGCGGTGGGCTGTCTGGCCGTGATGATGTTCATCCCCTTGGCCCTGCTCGAACGCGGCGCCCCTGCCTGGGCACCCGGGCTCACCCTCGCCGGCGCGGCGGTGCTCAGCCCGCTCGCGCTGTGGGCAGGCGGGCGGCGACTGGCACGCCTGGGTCACGGGATCGTGCTCGGTGGCGGCGCCGTGCTGCTCGGCCTGCTCGCCCTGACCATGGCACTCACCGCACAGCCGGGGCTGACCGCGGCGGCCTATCTCGCGTCCACGGCCGCCAACGGACTGCTGCTCGGCCGCTGGCAGACCCTCGTCGCCGACTCCGCACCCGAGCCCGAACGGCCGCGCTGGTTCGCCTTCCAGGGATCGTCCTGGGGTGTCGCCCAACCCGTCGTCCCAGGCCTGGCGGCGATGTTCGGCTCATTGGCGGGCGCCCCGGGTGCGGGCGCGTTCTGGACCGCGGCTCTGGCCTTCCTGGTGGTGCCCCTCACCCTCAGCTACTCCTGACCCAGCGCCGCCCGCACGCCCGGCTCGATCGCCGCGCGGAAGGCCGCGTCCAGTTCGGCGGGCGTAGCGGTGCTCTCGCCGTCCACCCACGCCCGCATCAGCCCCATGAACGCGCCGACCACGCACACCACCAGCAGGTCCAGCGAGGCCGACGCCCGCGCGCCCGCGGCCATGAGCTCGTTCCTGACCGCGGCCGAGAGCAGTTGCTCGCCGCGCGCGTACACCTGGCCGCCGCCCCGCCGCCCCAGGAGCGCACGCACGAGCCGCCGCTGCTCCCGCACGTGCTCGAACATCGGCAGGCTGAACGCGAAAAGCTCCCCCGACCGGGCAGCCGGTACGGGATGCAGGAACGCGAGCTCGTCGAGGTTGCTGAACAGCACGTCCTGCTTGTCCGTGAAGTGCGAGTAGAACGTGGACCGGCCCACGTCCGCGCGCTCGATGATGTCGGTGACGGTCACCGCGTCATACCCCTTCTCCAGGATCAGCGCCACCAGCGCCTCCTGGACGATCCGCCGGGTACGCCGCACCCGCCTGTCTCCGGACACTTCCCCACCCTCTGTTCGGTACCGCACAACACGGCCGATCTGCTCGTTGCCCCCTCACCATTATGAACGCATCATTCATAACTGAACACCTTGTTCATCATTGGGAGGCAATGCCATGGGCCTGGGAAAGCTCCTGCACACCCACGAAGAGCACGCCGACGCCGGCGGCACCATCGACCACCCGCGCGCCTACGAGACCCTCGTCTCGATCGGTTTCCTGGGCGGCCGCCGCGCCGCCTTCACCCGCGTGGCGGCAGCCGCCAGGCCACGAGCAGGCGATCGCGTCCTGGACGTCGGCTGCGGCACCGGCTATCTCAGCCGGATCCTCGCCCCGGTCGTCACGCCCAGCGGCCACGTCACCGGCGTGGACCCCTCCCCCGCGATGATCGACTACGCCACCCGGCACGCTTCGGCCAACTGCACCTATGTGGAAGGCGAGGGCCAGGACCTGCCGTTCCCCGACGGCTCGTTCGACCTGGTGGTCTCCAGCTTCGCCGTCCACCACATCCCCGCCGGTGCCCGGCCCGAGGCGCTGCGCCAGATGTTCCGCGTGCTGCGGCCCGGCGGCCGCCTGCTCATCGCCGAATTCCGTCCACCTGCCAACCCCCTGGCCAGACACCTCATCGGCGCCCTCAGCGGCCCCGCCATGCGGCACGACCCTCGTCACCTTCTCGGCACCATGATCCCCGACGCCGGTTTCCAGGTGGAATCAGAAGGCCGCCTGCCGTACCTGCTCTACTACGTCCGCGCCACACGGCCATAGAACGGAGTCACCTCGGCAGGAGGAACGGGCGTGCGGTGCGGCGGGCTCGTTAGGGTCTGCGGTATGGCTCAGCACTGGTTCGATCCCGACCGGTCCGGCTCCACCGGCTGGGACCTGGCGGCTGTGGCACTGTGCGTCCTGGTGTTCTGGCTGCCGATCGACAGTGGTGGCCGCGCCGCCTGGGTTCATGACGTCGTCTCCCACTCGCTCGGCACGATCGCCGTCACCGCCGGGGTCGCGGCCCGCGCGGACGACATGGGGCGCATGCGCGTCAGGCTCGGCCAGATCGAGCAGGTGAGCAGGCAGGCGATGGAGGAACTGCGGACGACCCTCGGCGCCGTCCGTGAGAGCGACGAGCCCGCCGAACGCCGTCCGCCGCCGGGGATCGGCGATCTGGCCGCGCTGGCGGACCGGATGCGGGAGGGCGGCGTTCCGGTGACGTTGACGGTGACGGATGCCGAGGGGGTTCCGGCGGGAGCCGGGCTGGCGGCGTACCGGATCGTCCAGGAGGGGCTGACGAACGTCGCCCGTCACGCCCCGGGCGCGCGCTGCACGGTCACGGTGAGCGGCGTGGACGGCGAGTTACGCGTCGCGGTCGTCGACGACGGCGGCGGCGCGTTCGCTGGACGGGGTGAGCCCGGGTTCGGGCTGGTCGGGCTGCGGGAGCGGGTCGAGCTGCTCGGCGGCGCCTTCACCGCGGGACACCGGCAGGGGGCCGGGTTCGAGCTGCGCGCCGTGATCCCGATGCCGGAGGTGGCGCGTGACTGAGCCGATCAGGGTGCTGGTCGCCGAGGACCAGGATCTGCTGCGGGCTTCGCTCGTGGAGCTCGTCGACTCCGGCCCCGCGCTGACGGCGGCGGGCGAGGCGCGTGACGGCCGGGAGGCGGTCGCGGCCGCCGCACGGCTGTGCCCCCACGTGGTGCTGATGGACATCCGGATGCCGGTCATGGACGGCCTGGAGGCGACCCGGGCCATCTGCGCAGCCCGCCCGGAGGTCAAGGTCGTCATCCTGACGACGTTCGACCTGGACGAGTACGTCTTCGAGGCCCTGCGCGCCGGCGCCGGCGGCTTCCTGCTGAAGAACGCCGGCACCGACGAGATCCTCAGGGCGGTCCACACCGTTCACCACGGCAACGCGATGCTCGCCCCCGAGGTGACCAGGCGGCTGATCGCCGGCTACGCCCGCCCCCGCCCGGACGCGGCCCGCCTGGCCGGGCTGACCGAGCGCGAGCGCGACGTCGTGGCCGCGGTCGTCCAGGGGATGTCCAACGAGGAGATCGCCGCCGCTCTGTTCCTCAGCCGGGCCACCGTCAAGACGTACCTGAGCAGGCTCTTCCTCAAGCTCGGCGTGCGCGACCGCACCCAGCTCGTCATCCTGGCCTACGAGTCCGGCTTCGTGGACGGCCTGCGGTAGCTGTCAACCTTTGGCCGATGCGGCCGTCCGGCCCCGGCTGGAACGCTGCAGGCCATGATCGAAGTTGTCGGCCTCACCAAACGTCATGGCGCCCAAGTCGCCATCAGCGACGTCTCCTTCGCCGTCGCGCCCGGGCGGGCGACCGGGTTCCTCGGCCCGAACGGGGCGGGGAAGTCCTCCACGCTGCGCATCCTGCTCGGCCTCGACCCCGTGCCGAGGATGCCTACGGCCAGCTCCGAGTCGGTCCCCTCCACCCAGAGATCGGTGGCCTCCATGACCTCCCGATCGTTGCGCAACTCCGTCCGCCGTCCCGACCGATACGTCGCAGGCGTCTTGTGGATACCGAGGACGTACTCGTGAACGGTGCGCGTCCTCGGCCCCGGACCCGGCCCATCACCGATCTGTGAAGCTCGGGCGTCCACACCTCACCCATGCCCGCCGGCACGTCGGCGTCGCGGTCCAGATCGCTCATCAGCCCCTCCCGGCGGCCCCGAACCACTGCCTACAGAGTGATCCAGTAGCGGCGCTTGACGCCCACCTCCGTGGTGCGGACATCCTCCAGGACGCCACCGTTGCGCTCGATGCTGCGCGCCGATCCGACATTGTCGTCGTCGCAGGTGACCAGGACCTGATCCATACCGAACGCACGCGCCTCGGGCAGAACCGCCCCGAGGGCCCACGTGGCCAGGCCGCGCCTTCGGGCAGAGGGCCGGACGCTGTAGCCGATGTGCCCGCCGATATCGAGGAGGACGGCGTTCAGATAGTGCCGCAGATCGATGGCTCCCAGATAGTCGTCGCCCTCGACGATCCACCAGTAGGTGGCGTGGACGCTCCCGTCTCCCAGGGTGACCGACCTGTCCGACTGCTGCCGCAGTTCCTTGACCCACGCCGAGAAGACCTCGGGGCTGTCCAGCTCGGCTTCAGGTGCGAGGCGCAAGCCGGTCCCGTCCTGATGGGCACCTGGAGGCCACTCGTCACGCGCCGCGAGCCATGAGGACTGGAGTCGACGTGTGGGTGTGATCAGTTCGGGCATGCGGGCGAGGATAGCAGCCTCTGATCAGGCATTTTGCGCTGCCCCTGGCCCGCGACGCCGCACTCTCCGCGGACCTGGCAGGGTCAGGCTTCGTAGGCGCTCGTCAGCCGTGACCGCGACGCCTCGAGGTGCGCGGTCATGGCGCTCGCCGCCGCCTCGGGATCCTTGCGGCAGATGGCGTCGAGCACCGCGCGGTGCTCATCGGCGGCGTGGGTGGCGATCCCGTGGCGGAAGTAGAGGCGGTAACCATGGGTGTGCGCGCGGAACCTGCGCAGCGTGTCGGCGATGAGCGGGCTGCGGCTGGCCTCGGCGATCGCGTTGTGAAACAGGGCGTCCAGTTCCGCGAAGCCACGGTACGCCTCGTACGTGTCGCCGAGCAGCGGCGACATCATCTGCTCCAGCGCCTCCCGCATGGCGGCCACCTCGGCGGCCGTGGCGTGCCGTGCGGCACGCGCCGCAGCGGACGGTTCGAGGAGCAGGCGAACGTCGTACAGGTCGTCGAGGGCGGCCCGGTCGAGCAGCGGAGCCACCAGATAGCCGGCGTTCGGCCGGCGGACGACGAGCCCCTCCGACTCGCAGCGCGCGAGCGCTTCGCGGACCGGTGTCTGCGACACGTCGAGTTCGCGGGAGAGCCCGTCGATCGACAGCTTCGTCCCGGGCTCCAGGTCGTGATCCATGAGCCGGGCCTTGAGCGCCTGGAAGACCGATTCGCGGACACTGACCTTGGCCCGCTCGTCGGAACCCGGGCCGCTGGATGCGCCTGCCACCGGCGCGGAGTCACTCATCGTCCCTCCCTCTGAGGCCACCACGGACATCTTCGCCGTCGTGGTTGACACATGCCCGAACCGCCCTGCATCCTCATGCAAATCGTATCGTATCCGATCTGGGCAAGCTCGCCCAACGCAGAAGGATGAGCTCGTGACCATTCCCGGCTGGTTCGGTGACGCGGGTTTCGGCCTGTTCGTGCACTGGGACCATGCGAGTCAACAAGGCGTGGAGATCGGCTGGCCCCTGGTCGGCCATTCGATCCTTCCGGGCCGGACAGAACCCGAAGCCGACATCACGATCACGCAGTACCAGTCGAGCGCGGCCACGTTCGACCCGCGGCGCTGGGACCCGCGAGACGTGGCGCGGCTCGCCCGCGACTCGGGTGCCCGCTACGTGGTCTTCACCGTCCGCCATCACGCCGGGTACTCGATGTACCACACGAGGCAGTCGGAGTTCTCCGTCGCGGCGTCGCCGTACGGACATGACATCACCCGGGAGTTCTTCGACGCGCTGCGCGCCGAGGGCCTGCGCGTCGGCGTCTACTACTCGCTGCTCGACTGGAACCATCCCGACTACCCGGCGTTCACCGACGCCGATCGTCCCTACCCGCACGAACGCTACCGGCGGCCCGCGCCTGAGCAGTGGGCCCGCTATCTCGACTACGTCAAGGGGCAGCTCACCGAACTGCTCACCGAGTACGGGACCATCGACCTGCTGTGGTTCGACGGGGAGTGGGAACGCACCGCGGAGGAGTGGCACGCCGCCGAGCTGCGCGAGCTGATCAAGTCCCTGCAGCCGAACGTGATCATCAATGACCGGCTGCCGGGCCAGGGCGACTACGCGACCCCCGAACAGGGCATGCCGCGCCGGCCACCGGGCGGACCGTGGGAGCTGTGTCTCACCATGAGCGAGAGCTGGGCGTACCGGCCCGACGACCTCGACTACAAGAGCCCGCGACTGCTCGCCTCCTACCTGAGCGAGGTCGTCTCCCGGGGCGGAAACCTCCTGCTCAACATCGGGCCGCGGGGTGACGGGTCGCTGGTGCCGACCGAGGTCGCCACGCTCAAGCAGCTCGGCAGCTGGCTCGCCAGCCACGGCGAGAGCATCGTCGGGGCCGCGCCCGCGCCGGAACGCCTCGACTTCCACGGCCCGGCCACGCAGCGCGGCAACAACGTCTACCTCCACCTGCTGCTGCAGCCGCAGGAGGTGCTCATCGTCCGGAACGTTCCCATCGGCTCGGTCGTCGGCGTCCGCCTGCTCGGCACCGAGCAACAGCTGCCGTACAGCGTCAACGAGGAGGTGCACAAGGCGAACGGCGCGGACGACGAGCCGCTCGGCGAACTGTTCATCACCGTGCCACCACCGACCGGCGCGCTCATCGATGTCATCGCCATAGAGCTGTCAGCCCCCTGGAAGGACGGGTCCCGTGCCACTCTCTAGAACTCTCAGGGCAGTCAGGCCGGTCCTCGCGGGCGTCCTGCTCGCGGCCGTCGCCGTCGCGTGCGGCACCGGCACCGGACCGGGCGGCGGCGACGGCAAGTCGCTCCGGATCCAGATCCCCACCGGACCGCTGGCGAGCGCCATGCAGCAGGTCGGCAAGGACTTCGAGAAGGCCAACCCGGGCACGGTGGTCACCTTCGAGGGCGTCGACTCCGGCAGCTCCCGCGGCCCCAACGTGGCCCTGCTCAGCTCGACCGGCACCCCGGACATCGGCTACCTGCAGCGCAGCACGGGCGTCTGGTCCGCGCTGCTGAAGAACAAGCAGCTGACCCCGCTGGACGACGTCTGGAAGGCCGCGGGCCTGGCGGACAAGTACTCCAAGAGCCAGGTCGACTACTACACGACCGACGGGCGCCACTACGGCGTCCTCTACGAGCAACTGCTGATCAACCCCGTCTACTACAACAAGGCGGCCTTCGCGAAGGCCGGCATCCCCGAGCCGGCCGACCACCAGATCGCCTCCGTCGCCGACTTCGAGTCCATGGTGGGCAAGGTCAAGGCCGCCGGTTACGAGGGATTCGGCGTGGGCGGTTCGAGCCCGTACGACCTGGGGCACACGCTGGACGCGCTGCTGCCCACCGCGGTGTCGGCCGACGACTACGCCGCCATGCTCACCAACTTCAAGCCCGGATCCCCCACGAACGTCAAGTACACCGACCCCGGCTTCGTGAAGGTGCTCCAGACGATCCAGGACTGGCAGAAGAAGGGCATCTACCAGAACGGGATGCTCGGCATGGACACCGACCAGGCCCAGGGGCTGTTCACCAGCGGAAAACTCGCGATGCTGCAGGGCGGCAACTACACCTACGCGAGCCTGAAGGAGGCCAAGCCGTCGTTCGAGATGGGCTGGTTCCTGCTGCCCCCGCTCACCCCGGGCCGGAAGACGCCGTTCAACGCCTTCAACGGGGACACCCTGGTGGTCCCGGCCAAGGCGGCGAACCCGGAGCTGGCCAAGAAGTTCCTCCAGTTCTTCATGACCGACAAGTACCAGGTCAGCGTCATCGCCGCCACCGGGTCGCTCCCGGTGTTCACCTCGATCCCCGCATCGAGCCTGTCCAACCTCGGTGACCTGGTACAGCAGCAGTTCGAGCTGTCGCAGTCCGTCGGATTGGTCAACATCTGGGACTCCACCGTGCCCTCCACCCTCGGGCAGGCGTTCTCGGTGCCGGTGCTGCAGAAGCTCGTGGCCGACAAGCTGACCCCGCAGCAGGCGGCGCAGCAGTACCAGTCGGCGCTGGAGGACCTGCAGTCCGGCAAGGTGTCGGGGGCGTCCGACTGATGACCGCCGACAAAGTCGTTCTGGCGACGGCCGCCACGGCGCGGCCGCCTCGCCGGAGGGCACGGATCTTCCCGATCGCGGTGATGGCCCCGGCCCTGGTGCTGCTGCTCGCGCTCGTCGCCTACCCGATCGCCGGATCCGTGCGCATCAGCCTCGGTTCCTGGGACGGCGTCGGCGCGGTCGTCTACCACGGCCTGGACAACTACCGGCGGCTGCTGCACGATTCGCTGGTCTGGCAGTCCATCGGGACCAGCCTGCAGTTCTTCATCGGGACCGTGGTGTTCACGGTGACCTTGGGCTGTCTGCTGGCCAACGCGATCAGCCGGAAGGTCCCCGGCGCCCGGATCTTCAAGGTCGTCTGGTTCCTGCCGGTGATCATCCCGGTCAGCATCGCGGGCATCTTCTGGTCGAACGCGTTCCAGCCCACGACCGGTGTGGTGAACTCCCTGCTCGGCCTGATCGGGCTCGGAGACGGGCACGCCTGGCTGGCGTCGTCCTCGACGGCGCTGTACGCGGCGATCTTCGTCGCGGTGTGGACGCAGACCGGGTACGCGATGCTGATCCTGCTGGGCGCGATGGAGGCCATCCCCCAGGAGGTGCACGAGGCGGCCACGATCGACGGCGTCGGAGCGGCCGGACGGCTGTTCCGGATCACCCTTCCGAACATCGTGCCGATGCTGGGCACGATCACGACGTTGACCTCGGTGTTCTCGTTCAACGCGTTCGGCGTCATCTACGCGATGACCCGGGGCGGCCCGGGCAACTCCACGAGCATCCTCCCGGTGCTGGTCTACAAGCAGTCCTTCGTCGACCAGGACTACGGCTACGGCTCGGCCACCGCGGTCATCACGACCCTGATCGTCGCCGTCATCGGGATCATGGTCATGCGGATCTTCCGCCAGCAGACCCTGGACGCGCGATGACGGCGCCGCGGACCCCGGGCGGGGCACGGCCGGCCGTACGGCGACGATCTGCCTGGCGGCACGGCCCGCTCTGGTACGTCGGCTACACGCTCCTGCTGGTCTGGACGGCGATCACGGTCGTGCCGTTCGTGTCGATGCTGCTGCTGTCGCTGCACCCGACCAGCGACATCTACGCCCACCCGCTGGGGCTGGGCGGCGAGTGGGTGCTGTCGAACTACGCCGACGCCTGGCGGGGCGTGGTCGGTGGCGCGCCGCTGTCGACGTACATCATCAACAGCGTGCTGGTGGCACTCTGCAGCCTGGCCATCGGCGTGACCTGCGGCAGCCTGGCCGGCTACGGCCTGGCCCGCGCGACCAGGGGCCTGTCGAACGCGGTCAGCCGCGTCATGGTCCTCGCCCTGAGCGTCCCGCTGGTCGTCGCGCTGATCCCGACGTTCGAGCTGCTGGGCAGGTATCAGATGCTCAACAGCGTGCCGGGCATCTCGCTGGTCTACGCGGCGTTCATGACGCCCACCATCGCCCTCATCATGCGGTCGGTGTTCGCCGCCGTACCGCGGGAGCTGCTCGAAGCGGCCAAGATCGACGGCTACGGGGAGCTGGCCGCGCTGCTCCGCGTGGTCCTGCCGATCAGCAAGGGCGGTTTCGTCTCGGTCACGCTGCTCGGGCTCATCTTCGTGTGGAGCGAGGTCCAGTTCGGCGTCGTCCTGCTGACCCGCCCGCAGAACCGCACGCTGTCGGTCGGCCTGCTCTCCTTCCAGGGCCAGTTCGTCAGCGACCAGGGGGCCTTCTTCGCCGGCCTCGTCATCGCGACGTTCCCGATCGTCATCCTCTTCCTGATCTTCCAGCGCTACGTCACGAGCGGCATCACCCTGGGTGCGCTCAAGTGAAGAAGGCATATGACATGACCCGAATCGAACGAATCGACGTCCAGTTGGTCGACCTGCAACCGGCGGCCGTCCGCGTCGACGCGATGCAGTCCTTCGTCAAGCAGGAGACGGTGCTGGTCACCGTGCACACCTCCGACGGGCTGTCCGGTACCGGGTACTCGTACACGATCGGGACCGGCGGGCGGGCCGTCATGTCGCTCATCACCGACCACCTGGTCCCGGCGCTTCTGGGCCGGGACGCCCGGCCGGTGGAGGCGCTGTGGCGGCACATGCTCGACCAGACCCGCGCGACCACCGTCGGGGCCATCACCTCGCTGGCGTTCGCCGCCGTCGACACCGCGCTCTGGGACCTTCGCGGCCGGCGTACCGGTGAGTCGCTGTGGCAGATGGCAGGCGGCGCGCACGAGCGGCTGCCCGTCTACGACACCGAGGGCGGATGGCTGCACCTGCCCGTCGAGGAACTGGTGGACGGCGCGAAGCGAGCGGCCACGGCCGGGCTGTGCGGGGTGAAGATCAAGGTGGGCAGGCCGTCGCTCGCCGAGGACGCCGAGCGGCTCGCGGCCGTCCGCGAGGCGGTGGGACCGGGCTTCGAGGTCATGGTCGACGCCAATCAGGCGTTCACCTCCGCGGAGGCGATCCGACGCGCCCGGACCTACGAGCCGCTCGGCATCGCCTGGTTCGAGGAGCCGCTGCCGGCCGACGACCTGCACGGGCACCGAAGACTGGCCGCCTCCACCTCGGTGCCGGTGGCGGTCGGCGAATCCCTCTACTCCGTCCAGCGGTTCGGCGACTACCTGGCCGCGGGCGCGGTCGGCATCGTGCAGGTCGACGTGGCCCGCATCGGCGGGATCACCCCATGGCTGAAGGTCGCCCACGCCGCCGAGGCGTTCAACGTCGCGGTGAGCCCGCACTTCCTCATGGAACTGCACGTCAGCCTGGCCGCCGCCGTGCCGAACGGGATGTACGTCGAGCACATCCCGCAGTTGCAGGCGATCACCCGCAGCTCTCTGGTGATCGAGGAGGGCCATGTGACACCGCCCGACATGCCCGGCATCGGGATCGACTGGAATCCCGATGCCCTCGACGACCACCGCGTCGCCTGAGCGGGACGAGGGGGCCGATGACACGGGTGGCGACGGACCGGGGCAGCGGGACCGCCCACCCGCTGCCCCGGTCGCCCCGCACAGCGCCGCCAGCACCCAGCGCCGAGACCGGTTCAGGGTGGGTCCGCCGAGTTGACCTCAAGTTTGGTTGAGGTAGCAGACTCGTGGACATGAGCGAAGACAGAGTGATCATTTATGAGGAGACCGGCGCCGACCCGTGGACCGACGTCATGACGATCCAGAACGAGGGCGGGCGCACGCGGGTGCGGGCCGTCGGCGAGCCGGGGCAGATGACCGAGCTCGTGTCCCGGCTGGTCGGCGAAGGGGCGACCCAGGTCGAGCTCTGCGGCGGGTTCGGCGCGGTCTGGCACGCCGCGGCCGGCCGGGCGGCCGGTGGGAAGGTCCCCGTGGGGGCCATCTACTACGGGTTCGAGTCGCTGACCGGCGTGGCCTCGTACAAGACCCGTTTCGAGGCCGGGGAGACGCTGTCCGAGGCGTTCATCATCGTGCACGAAGGAGCCGATCCAGCGGTCGACGTGGTGGTGCACGAGAAGGCCGACGGCAGCAGGACGACCTTTGTGGCGGTGCCCGACGAGACCGTCGCCGGCGAGGTGGCCGGGAAGATGGCCGGCGACCTGCAGCTGATCGAGCTGTACGGCGGGTCCGGGCCCGAGGGTGCCGAGCCGATCATCCGCGCCGTGGACGGCCAGGTGCCGGTCGGCGTCAGCGCGTACCGGCGTTAGAGGAGGGTGCCTGGCACCGCCGAGTACGGGGCCGGCGGGTGTTCCGGTTGAGGCCCCCGTGCCACATACCCAGATCGCCTCGATTTGCAGGGAAACCTGAAGATAGAGCTCTTCGAATGGATTGATGGCAATTTAGCACTCCCACGATATCGATCCGATCCCTTTCGTGAAATGATCGCGTTTCACGACCCTCTTTGTGCGGGTATCCCTGACTCGGCATGCCAATTCTGGCGACACGGAAAAATGCCGAATACATCATCGTTAGGGAAGCTCGGTGATTGCTCGCCTCAAGCCGACGAATTCGAGTAGGTGGTCCGGCAGACTCCGCACCGCCACCGCCGCTACGAGGCCGGAAATGCTGGGGCCGGCCTTCGTCGCGGCGATCGCGTACGTCGACCCCGGGAATGTGGCCACCAACCTCACCGCGGGCGCGACGCTGGGCTACACCCTGGTATGGGTCGTCGTGGCGGCCAGCCTCGTCGCGATCCTCGTGCAGTTCCAGGCGGCGAAACTCGGCATGGCGACCGGGAAGAACCTGCCGCAGTTGTGCCGGCAGCGGTTCACCCGGGCGGGCAGCCTCATGCTGTGGTTGCAGGTCGAGGTCGTCGTGCTCGCGACCGACCTCGCGGAGTTCGTCGGCGCGGCGATCGGGATGCAGCTCCTGTTCGGCATGCCGGTGGGGGTGTCGGCGGTGGCGACGGCGGCGGTGTCGCTCGCGCTGCTCGAACTGCGTCGAAAGGACCGCACCCGCCCGTTCGAACTCATGAGCGCCGCGGCTCTCCTGTTCGTCGGCGCAGGCATCGGGTACGACATCATCGTCACGGGAAACCAGTCCGCGAGCGGACTCGCCACCGGGCTGATCCCGAGCCTCGGAGGTGAGGGAGCGCTGCTCCTGGCCATGGGCATCGTCGGCGCCACGGTCATGCCCCACGCGGTCTACCTGCACTCGGCGCTGGTGCAGGGACGCGGCATGACGACCGCTGCCGCCCGCTCGCAGCCGGACCTCGTCCGCCGGATCCTGCGCCTGGACTGCTCACTGGCCCTGGGCGTCGCCACGGTCATCAATGTGTCGATGATCGCCCTCGGCGCCGGGCTCGGCGCCGAGACCGGCGGCGCGTGGGCCGGCGACCTGCCGGCCGCCCATGCGGAACTGAGCGCCCGGATAGGCGGAGCCGCCGCCCTCGCCTTCGCCATCGCGCTCCTGTCGTCCGGGATCTCCTCCTCCGGGATCGGAACGCTCGCAGGCGACATCGTGATGCAGGGCTTCCTGGGCCGGCGGGTGCCCGTGCCCGTGCGCCGGATCGTGACCATGACGCCGGCCGTCCTCGCGCTGTTCTCCGGCGCGCCGCTGACCGACCTGCTGATTCTCAGCCAGGTGGTCATCTCCCTCGGCGTGCCCGTGGTGCTGTTCCTGCTCGTCCGTTTCTGCCGCGATCGGTCGCTGATGGGTCCGCTCGTCAATGCCCCGCACACGACCTGGATCGCAGGCACCGCCGCGGCGATCGTCGCTCTTCTCGGCTGTTCGCTGCCGGTTCTCCTGCTGTTCTGACCTGTGAACGGGGTCTTTCGATGCACGACCACACCGGGCCCGACGAGGACCGCACCCCGCCCGAGACAGTGATTCCGATTTCCCTGGCCAGAATTCGGGTCAAGTTCTTCGTCTTCGCCGGACTGGCCGTCGGCTGTGCGATTTTCGGTGCGACCGTATGGCTCACCCTCACGCTGCTGCTCACGTGTGCCGCGATTCTGCTCGCCGTGGCGATCATAGGAGGGAAGGAGCTGGTCCGTTCCCTTTTCCTCATGCCGCCGAAACGAGACTGGCGATGAGAGCCGCCGGCCGTCATTGCCGAACAGGATCGCTGGGGTTGGCCCGGGCGACGATGAGCGGGTCTATCGGCGTGAAGGGGAATTGAGGAAGCTCACGCTCGGGAATGCCGAAACTCGCGGCGAGGACTTCGCGGGAGAACGCCGACGCGGTGGCCCGATAGCCGATGTCGCCGGGCATGGGCTGATCGAAGAAGATGAGGAAGTGGATGTCCTCGTCGCCGATGACCTCGATATGGTGCGGGAAGGCTCGCGGCACGAAGTACAGGTCGCCGGGGCCGAGCAGATACTCGTCGAGGGTGTTGTCGGGGTCCAGGACGCGCATGCGCGCGTGACCTTTCTCGACGTATCCCATCTCGGCGGTGACCGGATGCCAGTGCGGTTCGCGCATCCCGCTCTCCCTGATGCGCAGGGAGTACATGGAGATGTCCTCCAGGGCGGCCCAATACTGCTTACGGGCCAGGCGGGCGTCACCGTAGGCGTAGGACAGCGGCGCGTGCTGGCCCTCGGCGTCGAACAGGTGAGCATTGGGCAGCCCGGCCGTGGACGGGACGTCGGCGGCACCGGTACGGCGGACGATCTGCTGGGCCGGAGACCGCTCGAAGGCGCTGAACGCCGATGAGGGCAGGTCATAGGTGTTGCCGAGCACCGCGTCGGTCATCGCGTTGAAGCTGTCGTGCAGCGAGAAATGCTGCGGGCGCTCGTTGCGCAGTGCCAGGAGGAACTCGGCGCGCTCGGCACCGATGTTCTCGATGTGGTACACGGCGCCGGACTCGACGTGATACATCTGACCGGCGCTGACGATGAACGAGGAGAAGGCGTCGGCGTTGCCGAGGATCGACACCAGGACCGTGCCGGAAAGGCAGTAGCCGAGCTGGTTGGCGTTGACATTCCACTGGGGCTCGCGGATCGCGCCGGGTTCGAGGACGACGCGCTTGAGCGAGAGCCGGTTGAGGATCGGCAGCACGGTGGCGTCGACCATGGTGACCGAGCCGAGCTCGTTCTCGAATGCGGGTGACACGGTCGCCAAGGAGGTGATGTGCGGCGATGCGTTCGTCATGGCTTTCCCTTCGTTGCCGCAACCCGCACGCTCAAGGTCGAAATGCGTGCCACCGCGAAAATGTCGCCCCGGGTCGCGTGGCGCGTCCACGCCGGTGGTCTATGAGTTGGCCTTCGCCCGCTCCCGTTTTCCAAGGTTAAGCATGATGTGTCCGCTGCAGCGGATTGTGGTGCAGCGTGTCGCCCGTTCGACCACGTTGTGCAACTGGCCGAAAGGCATGGCTCTGCGATTCACGCCGGCAGCACAGCGCCGGCGCGGCAAAAGCGGCCACCGCGACGACGGGCGGCACCGCAGGGGCGATTCCGGAGAACAGCACGGTCACCACCGTGGTGTCCTGCCACAGGATGTAGGCGGCCGACAGGACCAGCAGCGCCGGCATGCCGGGCAGCACGAAGAGGGTGCCCGCCACCAGCCCTCCTCGGGTGGTAGATGGCCAGTTGCCGGGCCTCCGGTCCAGGCAGCAGCATGCGGTAGTTCAAGGCGTGGTTGAAGAGCGCTGCCGGCCGATCCAGCGCTTCTCCTCGACGAGTGTGCGCTGCATGACGCCTCCCGAAACGGGATCAGGTCGTGGTGACCTCATCAAGGAGAAGGCTGATCGGCGGGCAGGCGGACGGATCGGAAGATCCGCCATAAGGTCAGGTCGTAGCCGGTCTTGGCGACTCCGGCGATCAGGAAGGGCAACGCCAACCCGAGCGGGAACAGCAGGCCGGCAAGTGCCGGGCCGACGGGCCGGGTGAGGTAGCGGGCGGTGTTGGTGACACCCGCCGCCGCGGTCCGCTCCTCCGCCGGGACGAGCGCCATCACGTACGCCTGCCGGGTGGGCACGTCCATCTGCGACAGGCAGGCACGAGCCAGCAGCAGTGCGATAGCGACAGGCAGGACAGGCGCGAACGGGACCGCTGCCAGCAGCAGGTTGGCCGGCAGGTGCGTGAACACCATCGTGCGCAGCAATCCGATGCGCCCCGCCACCACCGGCGCGGCCAGCAGGGACGCGGTCTGCAACACACCGAGCGCGGCGAAGGTGATCCCGATCGTCTGCGTGGTGGCGCCGTAGCTGACGCTGAGCCAGTACCCGAGATACGCCTGCACCACGAACCCACCGGCCAGGCTGTCCACCGCGAACAGCGCGGCCAGCCGGGCCACTGGCCCACGGGAACGAGCGAGCAACCGCGGACGCGGCAGACCGGGCAGCGTCACCGGCGCCTCGACGCTCGCGGGCAGCCGCGCCGCCAGCACCGCGCCGACGGCCCCTGCCATGATCAGCACACCGCCGAGCAGCCGCCGGTCCGCCGGAAGCGCGCCGAGGAGCGCACCCAGCGTCCCGGCGACCGCCGCGACCGCGTTGTAGAGCCCGAACCCGCGGACGACCTCGCGTTGCGGGCGCCCCGTGCTGGCCAGCATGACCTGCTCCAGCGTGGTGAACGGCCCGGATTCGATCACCTCGACCGACAGTGCGCCCGTCATGGCCACCACGGCCAGCAGCGATATGGGCGCCCCGACCGCGATGACGATCCCGCAACAGGCCAGCGCGCCGTACAGAGCCGCGTACGCCCGGCGGCGGCCGACACGATCACCCCAGCGTGCCAGGACGAGGCTGGAGGCGAACGTGCCGACCAGGATCGCCGCCAGCATCAGCCCGACCTCGGCCGGCGACAACCCGTCGGCTCGCAGGATCACACCGAGCTGGACCGCGGCGACGCCGTACCCCAGGCCGCGTAGCGCCTGGGCGGCAAGCAGGATGCCGACGACATTCCGGATCATGCCGGCTCGCGTTCCAGCAGCATCGAGCGCCGGTAGAACTCGTACAGCCCCTCGAAGAGCGGGCCCGTGAGCTCGAGAACCCGCCGATCGTCGCAGGTCATCGACAGCCCGCGGAGGATCACGTCCAGACCGGCGGCCTCGGGCACGTCATAGCGCTCATCGTCGACATCGGCCTCATGCACGATCTCGGCCAGCTTCCACAGCACCGGATCGTCGAGGTCGTACCGGCGCAGGATCGTCTCGAAGCTGCAGTCGCCGCCTTGGTGCGACAACTCCACGCCGCGCATGTCGAACGGCGTGGCATCGGCGGGGACCTCGGCCGGATCATCGACGAACACGAACTCCGCCTCCGCATCGAGACGGCGGCGGATCAGCCAGGCACACGCCGCCCGGTCGATGTGCACCCCGGCACGCGTGGCCCACCTCATCCGGCGCTCTCCATCTCTCGGGCCAGAGCGCGCACGGCCCGCTGCGCGGTCTCGCGCTCGGCGGGCGGGAAGTAGTCGCGGCGGCCGATCCTGCGCAGCTCGGCCTGCAACCGCTTGACCGCCCGGCTGCGCTCTCCGGGCCGCGCGTGCGCGGCGGCCTCGGCGTGTGCGATCACCTCGCGATATTCGGCCGTCCGCGCCCGGCGCATGTCCACGGCGATGGCCTTCTCCTGCGCCGCGTTGCCCGGCGCGGCCAGCCAGATGGTCGAGCTGCCGCCCAGCTCGCCGATCTCCTCGGCGAGCCACTCCAGGTGCTCGCGCGTACGGGCGTCGGCGGGCAGCGCCACCAGCCCGTCACCCAGCCGCGCCACGCCGAGCCGGTCCAGCTTGCGCCAGATCGTGATCCGCAACGTCGAGGGCTGGCGCGGGATGCGGTACGCCAGCAGCACCCACTGCCCCACCGTCTCCGCCATCCGGCCTCCCTTGCTGCAACCACAGTTACTGTAACCATGGTTGCGCTCATGAGTCCAGGCATGGTCGTCAGAGATACGAACCCTGACCGCTACTGTCCGGCAGCCGAAAGCGGCGCCGAGCGAACCGGGGAGACTCGCACGATGCTTACAGCCGCCGCGAGCCGGTCCATGACGCCACGCCGCGCTCGAATCCCCTACAGGAAAATGGACGCGCAGGGTGAAGGCCTTCTCAGGCCCGGAGGCCGTCGAGCATGACCGTGGTGAGCGGGTCGTCGAAGTGGGCGCCGGGGCGGCAGACCATGACGTTCAGCAGGGCGACGACTTGTGCGGGAGCGAGGTCGCGACGCATCGAGCCCTCCTTCTGCGCCTGCCCGGCTATCTCCGCCAGCAGTACGTCGATCTCGCCCACGAGTCCCGCCCGGGAGGCGGGCACCGGCGGTGAGCCGGCTAGCGACGTGATCAGTGCCAGCGGTTGTCCCGTGCAGTAGCGCACCACCTGGAGCAGCACCTCCCAGTGCGTGCCTGCCCGTGCGTCGAGCTGGGCTCGGATGTACGCCCGCAGGCCCTCCAGCGTGCTCGCCGCCAGGTCGTCGACCAGGGCGCGGCGGTCGGGGAAATGGCGGTACAGGGTGCCGACGCCCAGGCCGGCCGCCTGGGCGATCTCCTCCATCGAGACGCCGGGCCCCCGCTCGGCGAACAAGTCGAGCGCCGTCGTCACGATGCGTTCGCGGTTGCGCCGCGCGTCGGCCCGCATGATGCCCACCTCTAATGTGAATCCCGGATTCCGGTTACCGTACCGTACTGGACCGGAACCGGAATTTCCGATTCATGTTAGGAGTGCGGCATGAGAATGGGCGTCTACCTCCATAGCGGTGGCGCGGATCTGGACACCCTCCTGGAGAAGGTGAGTGCGGCCAGGCGCTCCGGCTTCGACAGCGCTTTCTTCAGCCAGTTGACGTCATGGGACTCGATCAGCGTGGCCGCGCTGGCCGGACGGCAGGCGCCGGGCATCGAGGTGGGCACGGCCGTGGTTCAGACCTACCCCCGGCACCCGCTGGCGCTGGCCGGACAGGCGCTCACGGCACGGGCGATCAGCAGGAACGCCTTTACTCTCGGCCTCGGCCCGAGCCACCGGGAGATCATCGAAGGCTCGTACGGGCTGTCGTACGAGCGCCCGGCCAGGCATGTACGCGAGTACCTCACCGCGCTGATGCCACTGCTGCGCGGCGAGGCGGTCGACTACCGAGGTGAGACGCTGTCGGTCACCGGCCAGATCGACGCGCCCGGCAGCGGAGCCCCGCCCGTGCTGCTGGCGGCGCTCGGCCCTGAGATGCTGCGGATCGCCGGAGAGCTGGCGGACGGGACGGTCACCGTCTGGACGGGTGCCCGGGCCATCGGCGACCACATCGTGCCCCGTATCTCCGAGGCCGCGCGAGCGGCGGGCCGCCCCGTACCACGCGTGGTCGCCGGCGCCATGGTGGCGATCACCCATGACCCCGACCGCGTGCGGCGTGACGTCCACGCGCGCCTGGGCTTCGCCGGCGACTTCGCCGGCTATCGAGCCATGCTGGAACGCCAGGGTCTGTCGGGTGTGCACGAAACGGTCATCGCCGGGGACGAGCGCACCGTTGAGAAAGAGGTCGCCAGGTTCGCGGCTGCCGGCGTAACGGATTTCCTGGTCAGCCCGGTCGGCGACGCGCAGGAGCAGGCGCGCACCCTCGCCTCCTTCAGCCGCGACGCACCCACGTAAGGCCTCGGGTTGGTGTGCTGGACCACGGCCAGGCGGGGCGGCCCTTGCGCGGGCCGCTCCGCCTGGTCATCCGAGCGAGGAGGTCATGCGATCGCCGGTTCGCCGGAGGGGCGCGGCGCGCTCACCGGAGACTCGTCGAGCGGCTGTGGCGGAGCGTTGAGCACCGCCTCGTCGATCCGGCCCTCGCCGCGGGCGACGAGGACCGGCACCACGATCTGTCCCGCGACGTTGGTCGCGGTGCGGATCATGTCCAGGATCGGGTCGATGGCGAGCAGCAGGCCGACGCCCTCGAGCGGCAGGCCCAGCGTGCTCAGGGTCAGCGTGAGCATGACGATCGCGCCGGTCAGACCGGCCGTCGCGGCCGAGCCGACCACGGAGACGAACGCGATGAGCAGGTATTCGCCGACCCCCAGCGGGATGTCGAACACCTGCGCCACGAAGATCGCCGCCAGCGCCGGGTAGATCGAGGCGCAGCCGTCCATCTTGGTGGTCGCACCGAACGGCACGGCGAAGGAGGCGTAGTCGCGGTCGACTCCCAGACGCTCGATCGTGACCTTCTGCGTCAGCGGCAGCGTGCCGACCGAGGAGCGGGAGACGAAGGCCAGCTCGATCGCGGGCCACGCGTTGCGGAAGAACGTGATCGGGTTGACCTTGCCGACCAGCGAGAGCAGCGCCGGGTAGACGGCCAGCAGGACGATGAAGCAGCCGACGTAGACGCCGAGGCTGAACTTGGCCAGCGGCGCGAGCAGATCCCACCCGTACGTGGCGACCGACTTGCCGATCAGGCCGGCGGTCCCGATGGGGGCCAGGCGGATGACCCACCACAGCGCCTTCTGGACCAGTTCGAGGATCGAGCGGCTGAAGTTGAGGAACGGCTCGGCCTTCTCGCCGATCGCGATGGCCGCCGCGCCGAGGACGATCCCCAGGAAGACGATCTGGAGGACGTTGAGCTCGGTGAATGCCGTGACGATGTTCGTCGGGATGATGCCGGTGAGGAAGTCGACCCAGGATCCGACGTGCTCGGGCGCCTTGGCGCCCGCCGTGCTCAGGGTGACGCCCTGGCCGGGATTGATGATCAGGCCGAGACCGATGCCGACGATGACGGCGATCAGCGCGGTGGCCAGGAACCAGAACAGCGTCTTGCCCGCCAGCCTGGCCGCGCCGTTGACGTTGCGGAGGTTGGCGACGCTGACCACAACGGCGGTGAACACCAGCGGCGGCACTGCCAGTTTGAGCAGCTGGACGAAGATTGCTCCGACTTCGGTGAGGGTCGTGGCCAGCCAGGCAAGGTCCCAGATGCGGGCGGCGAAGCCGAGAGCGACTCCCAGGACCAGGCCCAGCAGCAACTGCAGGGAGAAAGAGAATCTCTTCACGATGAGGAAGGCTCCGAAAGAAGGCGTGCGAGAAGGGGGGGTGGGATCGAGCGCTACGTCAGAGCGCGATCAGTGACAGGGGGAGCCGGTCAGACAAGCCACGCAGACAGGACGATAGACCTCACTAGGCGAGTAAGTCGTACGAATGGGTCAGTATTTCGACTGTAAGAGTGATCTACTTCGCAAATCAAGACTTTCCCGGTAGGGAGTTAAGAGTCGGACGTCGGCCGAGCCGCGGCGAGCTCGCCGCGCACCCGCCGACAGCAGGTTGCGCGGCCCAGGTGGAATCATCTACCGTAATTCCCACTAAACCAGTCGCTTTTGGGGAATAGGGGAAGAGCCGGTGATCCGTGGTGTCGGGCTCCGGGTGGCGGGTGTGGTCCTGCTGGCCGCGATCTGGTGGGCGGTCTCGGCCGCCCACCTGTGGCCCGAGGTGTTCGTCCCCTCCCCCGGCTCCGTGTGGGAGCAGCTGTTCCTGACCTCCTCCGTGCACGACGGGCAGCGCGGCTACAGCGGCTACCTGCTCTCGGAGCACCTGCTGGCCAGCCTGCGCCGCATCGCCCTGGGCAGCCTTTACGGCATCGCCGGCGGGATCGCGCTCGGCCTGGTCGTCGGGCTCGTGCCGACCGTGCGGGCCCTGTTCAACCCTCTGATCACGTTCGTGCGGACGCTGCCGCCGCTGGCCTATTTCAGCCTCCTGATCATCTGGCTGGGCATCGACGAGCCGCCCAAGGTCACGCTGCTGTTCGTGGCCGCGCTGCCACCCGTGGCGGTGGCCACCGCGGACGCGGTACGCGGCGTGCACGAGGACTATCTGCACGCGGCCCGGTCGCTGGGGGCGAGGCGCTGGCAGCTCCCGTACCGGATCGTGCTCCCCTCGGCCCTGCCCGAAGTGATCACCGGCATCCGGGTGGCCGTCGGGGTCGCCTACACCACGGTCGTGGCCGCCGAGACGGTCAACGGGGTGCCGGGCATCGGCGGGATGATCCGCGACGCGCAGCGCTACAACCAGACCGACGTGGTCGTGCTCGGGCTGCTCGTCATCGGCGCCTCCGGCCTGCTCATCGACGCTCTCCTGCAACTCACTGAGCGCCTGCTCGTGCCCTGGCGCGGCAAGGCATGACAAGAAGGCATCAGCCATGAAACACCGCCTCGTCCCCGCGCTCGCGCTCGCCCTGTGCCTGGCCGCGTGCTCCAGCGGCACCGGCGCCACGACGAGCGCCGCGCCCAACGCCGACGGCAGCCCCAAGGAACTGCGCATCGGCTACCAGCTCATTCCGAACGGCGACCTGATCGTCAAGGACCAGCGATGGCTGGAGACCTCGCTGCCGAACACGAAGATCAGCTGGATCAAGTTCGACTCCGGCGGCGACGTGAACACCGCGATGGTCGCCGGCAGCATCGACATCGGCCTGGCCGGCAGCAGCCCGGTCACCCGCGGCCTGTCCGCGCCGCTGAACATCCCATACCAGGTGCCGTGGATCTTCGACGTCATCGGCGAGAACGAGGCGCTCGTGGCCCGCCAGGCCGCCTCGGTCGCCGAGCTCAAGGGCAAGAAGATCGCCACCCCGTTCTCCTCTACCTCCCACTACAGCCTGCTGGCCGCCCTGCAGGAGGCCGGGCTTGCCGAGTCCGACGTCACCGTCGTCGACCTGGAGCCGCCGGACATCCAGGCCGCCTGGACGCGCGGCGACATCGACGCCGCCTACGTCTGGACGCCGGTGCTCGGCGAGCTGCGCAAGTCCGGCAAGGTGCTGGTCACCAGCAAGGAGCTGGCCGCCAAGGGCAAGCTCACCGCCGACCTGGCCGTGGTCCGCACCCAGTTCGCCACGACGTACCCGGCGGCCCTGCGGACCTGGCTGCGGCAGCAGGACCGGGCGGTCAAGCTGGTACGCGCGGACAAGGCGTCAGCCGCCGCGGCCGTCGGCCGCCAGCTCAACCTCGACCCGGCCGCGGCCGCCGAACAGATCGACGAACTCATCCTGCTCGACGGCAAGGAGCAGGCCGGCCCCGACTACCTGGGCACGCCCGAGAAGCCCGGCGCGCTCGCCGAGAACCTGCGCAGCGCCGCCGAGTTCCTCAAGTCGCAGAACAAGCTCCCCGCCGTACCCGAACTGACCGTTTTCCAGAAGGGGCTGGCCACCGAGGAGCTACGCGATGCGTTCGCAGGATGAGACGCTCACCGCGGCGCGCACCGCGGCCGCGGTGCGGCTGAGCGAGGTCTCGCTGACATACGGCCCACGCTCCCGCTGGTCCAGGTCCGAGCCTGTCGAGGCGCTGCGCGGCATCGGCGCCGACATCGGTGCGGGCGAGTTCGTGACCATCGTCGGGCCGTCGGGCTGTGGCAAGAGCACGCTGCTGCGGCTGGTCGCCGGGTTCGCGTTCCCGACCGGCGGGCAGATCGCCGTGGCAGGCGAACCGGTGACGGCACCGGGGCCGGACCGGGGTGTGGTGTTCCAGCAGCCGCGCCTGTTCCCGTGGCTGAACGTCCGCCGCAACGTGGAGTTCGGGCTGCGGATGGCCGGGGTCTCGGCGCCGGTCAGGCGGTCCCGGGCCGCCGAACTGCTCGACCTCGTGGGGCTGGACGACGTGGCCGGGCGGCGGCCGTACGAGCTGTCGGGTGGCATGCAGCAGCGCGCCGCCATCGCCCGCGCGCTCGCCCCCGACCCCGCGATCCTGCTCATGGACGAGCCGTTCGCCGCGCTGGACGCGCTCACCCGGGAGCGCCTGCAGGAGGAGATCCGGCGCATCTGGCAGGCCACGGGCAAGACCGTGCTGTTCGTCACGCACAGCGTCGACGAGGCCGTCTACCTCGGCACCCGCCTGCTGGTGATGAGCCGCCGGCCCGGCCGCATCGTGCTCGATCAGCCCTCCGACCTCCCGCACGCGCTCGACCCGCACACCCACCCGGAGTTCCCCGCCGTACGCGAGACCGTGGCGGCAGCCGTACGGCGGGCCGCCTCCTCCGATCCCGAGGTGACCTGATGCGCTTCCACTGGTTCCTGCCGACGACCGGCGACGGCCACGACGTCCGCTCGGCCATCACCACGACCGACGCGTTCCGTCCCTCGGCCCGCCCCGCCACCGTCGCCTACCTGACCCAGGTCGCCAGGGCCGCGGAGCAGGCCGGGTTCGAGGCCGCGCTCACCCCGGTCGGTGCGGGCTGCCCCGACCCGTGGATCGTGTGCGCGGCGCTGGCCCAGCACACCGAGCGCCTGAAGATGCTGGTCGCCTTCCGCACCGGCTACGCGCTGCCCACCCTGCTCGCCCAGCAGGCCCAGGCCTTCCAGGAGGTCTCCGGCGGGCGGTTGCTGCTCAACGTCGTGACCGGCGGCGACCCGGTGGAGCAGCGCGCGTACGGGGACTTCCTCGACCACGACGCCCGCTACGCCAGGACCGCCGAGTTCCTGCAGGTGCTGCGCCGTTCCTGGGAAGGCGTGCCCTTCGACCACCACGGCGAGCACTACCGCGTCGAGGGCGGTGGGCTGGCCGAGCCCCTCGACCCGGCACCCGAGCTGTACTTCGGCGGCGCGTCCCCGGCGGCTGAGCAGGTCGCGGCCCGGCATGCCGACGTGGTGCTGATGTGGGGCGAGCCACCACACGCGATCGCCGAGCGCATCGCCCGCCTGCGCTCGCTGTCCTCTTCAGCCGGGCGGGAGCTCCGGTACGGCCTCCGCGTGCACGTCATCGCCCGCGACACCGGCGCCGCCGCCTGGGCCGAGGCCGACCGGCTGCTGACGGGCATGGATCCGGCCCGCATCGCCGCCGCCCAGCACCGCTTCGCCCGCTACGACTCCGTCGGCCAGCGCCGCATGGTGGATCTGCACACCGGCGACACCCGCGACCTGGAGATCCACCCGGGGCTGTGGGCGGGGATCGGGCTGGTGCGCGAAGGGGCGGGAACCGCGCTGGTCGGCTCGTACGACGAGGTCGCCGCCCTGCTCCGGGAATACGCCGCCGCCGGGGTGGACGAGTTCGTGCTGTCGGGCTGGCCGCATCTGGAGGAGGCGTACCGGGTCGGCGAGCACGTACTCCCCCGCCTGGCGCGCGTAGCGACGCTTGGCTTCTCCACGGACGTGCGCCGGCTCCCTGGGCGACTTACCCGGTGAGCTGGCTCTTGTAGAAGACGGTCGCCTGGAACTGGTCAGGACTGCCACTGATCTTGCTGGAGAAGCCGAACGCGAGGCGCGGGCCGTCCGACGAGCGCCAGATCGCCATTCCCTGAGGTTCGCGACCGGGCAGCGACTCGCCCGCTCTCGTCCGGTACACCTCCTCAACCGAACCCCCGGTCTTGTTCATGTCGAGACGGACCAGGTAGGACGGCTTGGCCGGGTCCGAGGGCTGCGCGGGCGGACCGCCGTAGGAGAGGTACGCGTACTGGCCGTACGAGGTCACGCCCTGGAAGAGGTCGGAGCCGGAGAGACCGAGTTGGGCGTTGGTCGGCAGAGCGCGCATGGCAAGGACGGGAGTGGTGTCGCCGATGCCCTTGTCGAGGACGGCGGCGAGGTCGAACAGCGCCAAGCGCCACGGGCTCGTCGTCCCCATGTACCGGACGAGCAGCCGGTTGGTGCAGGGATCGATCGACGGTCTCGGACAGTCCAGGAAATCGGAGAGGCGGACCGGGAAGTTCCGGACCCCCGCGCCGTTGGCGTAGTCGAGCACGCCCCCGTCGCTGTACTTGATGCGGCAGATCGTGTGACTGTTCGGTGCCGTATCGGGGGACAAACTCCTCCAGTCGCCCGCGAGCCACACATACGGAGACCCGGACGTGTCCGGCTGGATCGCCATCGACGAACCGTGGTCGAACCCGTGGAGCGCCATGGCGCCCAGCACCTTGCCGCTCAGGTCGGTCCTGGCCATCCAGAGGTCGCCGTTCGTGCTCCCGACCTTGCTCTGCGCGAAGTAGATGTGCCCGTGGACGTGGTCGAAGGCGAAGGACTGCATCGGCCAGTAAGGCTGGTGAAGCGTGGCCCGCACAACGGGATCGCCGCCGGCCCCCTCGAACACGAAACGCTGCGATGTCGGGACGGTCGCGGACGCCGCTTCGGCCGCGAACAAGGAAAGGCCGCCGCCGGCGGCGGCGGCTGCTATCCCTGTACCGGTTCGGAGGAGCGTGCGACGACTTATGGCCGATGCTCCGCCGATGTGGGCATTTTCGCGCAAGTGCATCACCCTGCCGGTCGTTCGGCTGATTTGGTTGATCACGACGAACCTAGCAATCGGACCGATGGGTGTCGATAACAGGAACTGCGGCCGAAATATGGGCACTTCACGCGCCAGCAGCCGATCAGCACCCGCCGGGATCGGGCTTTGCATCGGACGATCAGGTGCGTCGTCCCGAGCTCGCGCACCCAGGCGAGGCACGATCCCGACTCGGTGAACTGCGACAGCGACTCCTGCTCAAGACAGTCTGGCCGGCTCAGTTGCTCAGCAGTGAAAGGCCCTGCCACCAGGCGTACAGCGGCTGTGGCGTCCAGGCCTCGGCGGTCATGGCCACGGACCGACCTGTGTACGTCCAGGACATGGCGTAGTACGGCCCGTTGAGGGTGCAGAGCAGCTTGCCCCTGACCCAGGTGCCTTTGTACTCGGCCCCGGTGGCACAGTTGCCTCCCCGGCCGTCGTGCAGGGCCCACCAGTACGACTCCACCCACGTCTCGGCGTCGGCGTCGCTGCGGAACAGCACGATCATCGGATCGTGAACCGGACCCGACCGGACGGCCGTGCAGTCGAGCGCGGCCACCGCACCGGCCGGAGGACGAGCGGCAGGCCGGCAGTTCCGCAAGTCCGCCGAGCCGAGCATCTTCTCCAGCCGGCACTCGCCCGTCGTCATGACGCACGCCGACCCCGTCGGCTCGGTCGACGGGTCCTCTTCGGCCGTCGGCTTCGGCGTCCTGGAACGAGAGCGGGAAGACGGGGCCGCCGATTCGGTCACCGTCACCGTCGGTGTCGGTGACGCCGACGTGATTCCTGATCCAGGTTCTCCACCCGCCCGAAGCGCGGCAAGAGCGACGATCAACCCGCCAATGCCCGCCAGAGCGCTCACCATCTCCCAGTGGATGCGGTCGCGCCAGGATTTCCGGCCGTTCTGGGCCGTTCGTGAAGGGCCCTTCGATCCGGGAGCCGAGGAGCCCATCGAAGTCACGTCCGACCTCCTGCTCATGAAAGACCCCCGGCGTGAACAGGAGAAACAGTCCCTGGTGGCCGACTTCTCCACACCGCGGCATCGGCCACTTCCGCCAACCTGCCGAGGTTCCTTCGCCGGGGACGGGGGGTTCCAGGTGTTCCTCAATGTTCTCCCGGACGCGAGCGCGTCGTCCGGGAAAACGTGGAGAAGCCGCCACTGCAGTATCCGTTCTATCGATCCCCGACTCGAACCCTTCACCAGTGGCCCGTGGACGGGCGAGATCAGGACCTTCGCCGTGCAGCGCCCCGACCCATCGCGTCGGCCCAAGGGCACCTACCGCCACTCGGTTGCTCATGTCGCCGTGGGCGTGCGCCAGGGCACCACCATGGTCTACCTCCGCCGGCAGGAACCGGTCGAGACCGACCCGGGCGCCCCCGTGCGCACCGGCCAAGCCGCCATCATGCACACACTCGACCGTCTGCCCGTCGGCGGTTGAAATTTCGATCCTGCCGCTTGCACCGCGCTGACCTGTTGTGATCTAAAGCGTCTCCGGACTCATGATCGATGCCGCTGGAGCGTCCACAACGCCTACCCGCGACGGCTGGACGGGTCAGCGTGCGTGCGCTGCCGCTCGTTCGCCCGGCGGCGCGTCCAGCCGAGCCTCGGCCTGACCGGCCCCTTCAGCCTGGCCGGCTCGGTCGAGGTGGTCGGCGTGGAACAGTCCTTCGGCCAGCAGGCGCCGGACGTGCTCGTCGGCGGCGCTGTAGTACACGAACGTTCCCTCGCGGCGGCCCTTGACGAGTCCGGCCAGCCGGAGTTTGGCCAGGTGCTGGCTGACCGCGGTGGGAGCGGCGTCGGCGAGCTCGGCCAGGCAGGCGACGTTGGACTCGCCCTGCAGCAGCGCCCAAAGGATCTTGATGCGGGTGGGATCGGACAACAGGCGGAACGACTCGGCGGCCAGATGCACCTGTTCCTCGTTCGGCATGTCGAAGTCGGGCAGCGAGGTGTGCATACGGCAAGCCTACCCCGAACCTCACTGCATGCGTATCTGCGTGACTGCGCATATACGATGCTTCGGTGACCACTGATCTGACCACGTTCGAAGCCGCCGCACGCCCGGCGCCCGCATCCAGACCACTGCGCTGGTGGCGCTCGGGGGCGGGCTCACTGCCGGAGGTGCGCTGGGCCCTGGCGGCCACCGCGCTGTTCGCCGCGGGCGGCCTGGCCCAGCTCGCCGGCGCGCCCGCCTGGCTGTGGTGGGCGCTGTATCTGACCTGCTACGCCGCCGGCGGCTGGGAACCGGGCCTGGCCGGGCTGAAGGCCCTGCGCGAGAAGACCCTGGACGTCGATCTGCTCATGGTCGTCGCCGCGATCGGCGCCGCGGCGATCGGTCAGGTCTTCGACGGCGCGCTGCTGATCGTCATCTTCGCCACCTCCGGCGCGCTGGAGGCGGTGGCCACCAAACGCACCGAGGACTCGGTGCGCGGCCTGCTGGACCTGGCCCCCGACCAGGCCACCCGCATCGACTCCGACGGTGACGAGGAGGTCGTGGCGGCCGCCGACCTGCGGGTGGGCGACGTCATCGTGGTACGGCCGGGCGAGCGCATCGGCGCCGACGGGCGCGTCGTGGCCGGGGTCAGCGACGTCGACCAGGCCTCCATCACCGGCGAGAGCCTCCCGGCCGACAAGCAGAGCGGCGATGAGGTGTTCGCCGGGACGATGAACGGCACCGGCGCGCTGCGCGTCCAGGTCACCCGGCCCGCCGGCGAGACGGTGATCGCCCGGATCGTGGCCATGGTCGAGCAGGCCAGCGCCACGAAGGCCCGCACCCAGCTGTTCATCGAGAAGGTCGAGCAGCGCTACTCGATCGTCATGGTCGCCGCCACCCTCGCTCTGTTCACGCTGCCCCTGCTGTGGGGCACCTCGGTGCAGGACAGCCTGCTGCGGGCGATGACGTTCATGATCGTGGCCTCGCCGTGCGCGGTGGTGCTGGCCACCATGCCGCCGCTGCTGGCCGCGATCGCCACCGCCGGCCGCAACGGCGTGCTGGTCAAGTCCGCGGTGGTGATGGAACACCTGGCCGACGTCGACCTGGTCGCCTTCGACAAGACCGGGACCCTGACCGAGGGCCGGCCGTACCTGACCTGCCTGCGTGTCCTGACCGGCACGGCGGCCACCGCGAGAAGTGGATCAGAGGGCGGGGCCGGGGTGCAGGCCGATCGGCTGCTCGCGCTGGCGGCGGCGGCCGAGCAGGGCTCGGAACATCCGCTCGGCCGCGCCATCGTCGCCGCCGCCCGCCACCAGCGCCTGCCGCTGCCCGCGGCGGCTGACTTCGCCGCCCTGCCCGGGCGCGGCGTCCGCGCCCGCGTCGATGGACGCCTGGTCGAGATCGGCAGCCCCGCTCGCCTGCTGGACCAGACCGCGGGCGGCGCCATGTCCGGCGATGCCGAGCAGGCCCGCCAGGTCGTGGCCGAGGTCGAGGAGGACGGGCACAGCGCCGTGCTGCTGCTCCTGGACGGCCGTCCCATCGCGGTGCTCGGTCTGGCCGACCGCATGCGTGCCGGCGCAGCACGGGCGGTGGCGCAGCTGACCGGCCTGACCGGGACGGCCCCCGTCCTGCTGACCGGTGACAACCCCCGTGCTGCGGCCCGCGTGGCCGACCAGGCCGGCATCACCGACGTACGGGCCGGACTGCTGCCGCAGGACAAGGTCGAGGCCGTCCACGAACTGCGGCGGCAAGGCGCCCGGCCGGCCTTGGTCGGCGACGGCGTCAACGACGCCCCCGCTCTGGCCGGCGCGCACGCCGGCATCGCGATGGGTGGCTCCGGGGCCGCCCTCACCCTGCAGGCCGCCGACGCCGTCATCACCCGCGACGACCTGTCCACCGTCCCGGCGGTCCTCGCCCTGGCCCGCCGCGCCCGCCGCCTGGTGGTCGCCAACCTTGTCATCGCCGGCACGTTCATCGCCGTGCTGGTGGCCTGGGATCTGTTCGGTGAGCTGCCGCTGCCGCTGGGGGTGGCCGGGCACGAGGGCTCCACCGTCATCGTCGGCCTCAACGGCCTGCGCCTGCTGCGCGATGCGGCGTGGAGGCGTGTGCCGCTCGAACATTGAGTCACGGGCCCTGAGCCCCGCAGCCAATGCCGCCCGGTCGGCCCAGCCCGGATTCCGCGCGGGCCGTCCACGACTTCTGGACCACCCTCCACCCGGCCACGCCTAGCCGAGCGGAAGGCGGAGGATGAACCGTGTGCCGTGGGGGCTGTCCTCGATCCGAAGGGTGCCGGCGTGCGCCTCGGCGATCTGCCGGGCGATCGGCAGGCCCAGCCCGGTGCCGCCGGCGTACCTGTCACGGGCGGTGTCCAGCCGGGTGAAGCGCTGGAAGACCAGCTCGCGCTTCTCCGGATCGATGCCCGGACCGTTGTCGATCACTTCCAGCATCGCGATGCCGTTCGGGAAGCGCTGGATGTCGCGCTTGGGGCAGAACGAGCGCCTTACGTGGAAGGCGACGGTGGTGGCGGCGTGCCGCTCGGCGTTGTCGATCAGGTTGGTGAGCAGGCGCGACAGCTGAACCCGGTCGCCGGTCACCACCACACCGCGCTCGAGCGAGAACTCGAACCGCTTGTCCTGCTTCGGGCGCCTCTCGCACTCCGAGGTCACGAATTCGGCCAGGTCGATCGGCTCGCGTTCCACCTCCTTGCCCGCCTCCAGCCGCGCGATGGTCAGCAGGTCGCCCACGATCGCCTCGAGCCGGTCCACGCTCCTCAGAACGGTGTTGCCCAGCGTGGGCACGCTGGTCTCCTCGGGCGCGTGCAGGGCGTCCTCGACCTCGGCCCGTATCGCGGCGATGGGGGTACGCAGCTCGTGGGAGGCGTCCGAGGTGAAATGCCGCTGCAGTTTCATGGCGGCCTCCAGCCGCGCCAGAGTCCGGTTGACGCTGTCGGCCAGCTCGTGGATCTCGTCCTGGCTCCGCGGAAGAGGCACCCGCCGGTCGGGACGGGTCTCGGTGATCTTGTCGAGCTCCATCCGGATGGCGTTCACCGGTCTGAGCGATTCGGTGACGATCCGATGGCCGATCGTGGTGATGGCCACGGCCATCGCCACGGCGGCGCCGATCACCGTCGCGGCCAGCCACGGATCGACGTACAGAGGGACCGTGGGAGAGGAACTGTAGACGACCCAGTCGTCTCCCGGCCGGTACGCCGACTGCGCGACCACGACGTTGCACTCGCCGGAACGGAAGACCCCGCCGCAGACGACGCCGCTGGAGACGTTCTTGCGGTCGGGGGTGATGCCGGCCATGACCGGCTTGCCCTGCAGTTGCGGCGTCGCCGCAACGACCTTCCCCGTGCCGTCGACGATCTGCAGGTTGCGGCCCTTGTACTCGACCAGCGGCGTGACCACCTCGTTGTGCTCCACCTCATGGGCCACACGACCACCAGCGGCGGCGAGCTCCCCCATGAGGTCTCCCATGGCGACCCGATGGATCGCGATCATGACCATCGTGGCGAGGAGCGCGGACAGCAGGGCCGCCACCGCCCCCGCGAACACCGTGATACGCACCGTAATCGTCCAACGTCGCGGAGTCTTCATGCGCCATCCCTCCGCCCCAGTTGAACACGCGGGCCGTAGCAGGCTGTGCACGAGGCGTTCGGGTAATGGCATGGGACGTTCCAAGACCTTTCCAAGTCTCGGACCACCGAGCGCCCGGGTGCGGTGGGTCAGCGGCCGAGCTCACCAGGCCGCACCTGGGTCAGGGCGGTCTGGCCGGCGCGCTCACCACCGGTCCCAGTGCAGAACCTCCTCCCGTGGGATGCGGGGAGCGGGCTTGAAGTCGGTGCCGAGCGTGAAGGCCAGCGGGATGAAGGCCGCCAGCATGACCTCCTCGTACGGCACGCCGAGCACCTTGGCCAGCTCGCGTTCGAGCGGCGCCTGCGCGGTGGTCCACACCGTGCCCAGCCCGCGCGCCCGGGCGGCCAGCATGAAACTCCACACCGCGGGCAGGATCGACCCCCACGCCCCCGCCTGCACGGCCACCGGCTCATGGTCGGTGCGTCCCTCCACGCCGGGGATGACGAACGCGGGCACCCGGTGGATGTTGGCGGCCAGGTACCGCAGGCCATCGAAAACCCGCTCGGTGGAGCCGGAATGGTAGCTCATGCGCCACAGATCACGTTCGGTCAGCGGCTGCCCCGTGGCCAGCGTCAGGGCGCGCAGGAAGATGTCGGCCACGGCCCGGCGCTGCTCGGCCCCGGTCACGACCATGAAGTGCCAGCGCTGCCGGTTGCGCCCGGTGGGCGCCTGCACGGCGAGGTCGACGCACTGCTCGATCAGCTCGCGAGGCACCGGCCGGGTGAAGTCCAGGCGTTTGCGCACGGCCCGGGTGGTGCTCAGCAGTTCGTCGGGGGTGAGGTCCAGCGTCACGATGGGTCTCCTGTCAGGCGGTGGGGACGGGTACGGGGCGGCGCGAGCGCAGGCCGTAGGCGGCGATGCGGCCGCCGAGCAGCAGGAAGCCACCGTGGGCGACCGCGTAGCCGGACATCAGCCACCGCAGGGCGCTCTCCGGAAGCGACAGATCACGCCCGATGGCGGGCAGGGCCACGCCCATCAACGACAGGTCCATCGAGTCCAGGAACACCGCGGCGCACAACAACGCCAGGGCCACCTGGTGGCGGCCGTCGGTTCGGATCACGGTCACTCTCCATCTGCATGCAAACAATTGGCGGACAGACGGTTCGGACCGTATGCCTACAAATCATCTGCTGTCAAACAATCTGTCTGGAGATTGATCTGCGATAGGCTGCCGGGTGGACGTAAGAGGAGAGCGATGGCGGCAACGACCAGGACGACGGGGCGCGGGACGGCCTACTTTCCGCGACTCGCCGCCGAGCGGCTGGACATCGCGCCGCACCGGGCCTCGGCCGCCGTGACCCGCGCCGCCGAAGTGCACGCCGCGGGGGCCGCGTCCGCAGGGAACGCAACCCGCGCGACCGGCGGTCCTACGCAGTCACCATCACCGGCTCAGGCCGCCGCCGGCCCGCCGGGGCCCAAGCCTTGATTCCGGCCTTCCTTGATGACGCCTTCCAAGCCCTCACCTCCGACGAGCGCGGCCGGCTGAGCGCGATCCTCGCCAAACTCCTGCGGCCGGGGCGTAGGCGCTCTGGGTGTTGGGGTTGGCCGTGCGCGGGGTGGCCGGAAAGGCCCTCAACGAAAGCCGCGAGAGATCATGACTGGTGCTCGGCGTTCCGGTCGGCCCGGCCCTACTGCCACTGCTCCATGGCCTGCCGGAGGGGCACGTTCACGAGGAGCAGGAACTCGGCAGAGAAGCCGAAGCGGGCGCCGGCCGGGGTCGTGGCCCCGAGGATCTCCGCCGCGCGCTGCGATGCGGCGATCAGGGTGTCGTTCATTTCCAGTGCCGCAAGGGTGGATCGGACCCAGAGCTCGTCGTCGACGACATAGCGTTCGCGGCGCCCGCCGGGAGTTCGTTCCCGCTTGAGCAGTCCCTGCTGTTCGAGGAAGGCGATGGACCAGGTCGGCGGCGGTGAGGGTGCCGGAGTCGGTGACGTACAGGCAGGTGCTCAACCACGGGATGCACGGCAGCGAGCGGATCCTGTCCCGGCCCGCCGTCGAGCTGATGACCACCAACCGCCTCACGCCCGAGCAGCAAGCCGCCCGAGAGGCCTGGGCCCGCGGCGTCGCCCATTTGGCGTACGGCACCGGACAGCATGGCGGCTGGGACTTCGGGATGGCGGTGCGCACCTACCGTGGCGACTACGCGCCCATCGGCCAGTTCGGCTGGGACGGCGGAGCCGGCACCACCACCTACGCCGACCCGCGCAACCAGCTCGTCGGCATCCTGCTCACCCAGACCGGGATGTCCACCCCGAACTCGGCACGGGCCATCCACGACTTCTGGACCCACCCTCTACCAGGCAATCGACGACTGACCTCGCCGCGCTGGGCATTGCCGTCCGGGACGAGTTCACGGGCTTCCTTCGTCCTGCCCCCGTTCCTCCGTCGGAAAGAAGATCGCGCTGATCACGTGCGGTCGCCGCTCCGGTCCGGGCCCGTTCCCCGTCCGCGCCCTGAGCACCTCCCGCAGCTCAACCGCGAGTTCCTCCATCTCCTCCGAGGTGAGCCACAGCGTCCCCTGCCGATACCCGACCCGATCCGCGACCGGATCGGCGCCCGGCCGGTCAAGATAGGCGTTGAACTCGGCGAGCAGCGCCGCCATGGCCGCCGCGAACCCGTGGCGATGGTCCTGAAGTGACATCGCCCTGGCCGTGTCGAGATCGATGTGCGCGGCGTTCTGCCGCAGCCGGTAGTAGCGCTCGACCATCCCCCGTACCCGCTGCTCGTCGGCCACTTCCAGCAGCCCGGCGTCGGCGAGCAGGCCGACGTGCCGGTACAGGGTGGTCTTGGGCACGTCGGGCAGGCTCTCGCACAGGTCGGACGTGGTGCGGGTGCGCCCACCCGACAGTGCCCACATGATGCGCAGCCTGACGGGATGCAAGATCAACTCAAGCGTGTCCATTCTCCAATATTCCCATAACTGGTACTGTTCCCAAAGTTGGGACTATTCGAGAGGGGCAATCGATGACCGCGGCCACGACACCGGCACGGCTCAGCGACGAGGCGGTGATCCCCCTGCGCACGCTGGACCCGGGCGCCGCGCTGGACGACCTGGAATGGCTGGACGACGCGATCGGTGACGCGCGGGTGGTGGCGATCGGCGAGAGCGCGCACTACAACCGGGAGTTCTACGAGCTGCGCCACCGCCTGCTGCGTTACCTGACCGAGCGGCACGGGTTCGGCGCGTACGCGATGGAGACCGGATTCACGGAGGGCCGGCGTACCGACGCCTGGGTTCGAGGCGGCGAGGACCGGCTCGGCGAGATCATGGCGAGCGGCCTGACCTCACTCACGGGACTTTGGCGGCAGATGGGAGCCCACCTGGAGTGGATGCGCCGGCACAACGCCACCGCCGGGCGCCCCGTCGGCTTCTACGGCATAGATCTGGGAGGCCAGAACGCCTCCCTGATTCCCGCCCTCGACGCCGTGCTCGCCTACCTCGCGCAGGCCGATCCCGGCTTCCAGCTCGACCCGGCCATCCGGGAGACGGCCTCGGCCTTCGCGGCGACGTCGGCGTTCGCCGCTCCCGCGACCATGGCCGTCTACGCCCAGCTCCCGCCCGAGACGAAGGACGCGCTGACGGCGGGCCTCACCGGCCTCGCCGCGCGCATGAAGGGCCGGCGCCTGGAGTACGTCCGGCGCACCACCGCCGAGGAGTACGAGCGCGCGCTGCGATCCATGCACCACGCGCTCACCCTGGAGTCCGTCATCCGCGGCATGACCGGCGGCGACCAGCAGAGCGTGATGTACAACCGCGACGCCGAGATCGCCGACACGGTCGAATGGATTCTGCGCCGGCAGGACCGGATCGTCCTGGCCGCCCACAACGGCCACGTCCAGCGCGGGCCCGCCACGCTCCCCGGTATGGACCCGGTGACCCCGATGGGGATGCACCTGGCCGACCGGCTGGGCAAGGACTACCTGGTCATCGGCGCCACCTCGGGAACCGGTCACATGCTCAACTCCGACTTCGCCGCCTTCCAGGCCGGCGTCCTCTTCGCGCCGATGGAGGCTCCGGAGCCCGGCAGCCTCGACGCCCTCATGCACGCCGGCCACGACGGCCCCTTCGCCACCGATCTGCGGCGACTGTCGCCGGCCGACGCCGAGGCCGTCCGGGGTGCCACCGTGCAACGCGCCGGTGTCGGCGCGTACTACTCCCCTGTGAGCGCGCTGGACGCGTACGACATCGTCGTGCACCTGCCTCACGTCACGGGCGCCGACCCCGACCAGGCCGCGCTCGCCTGTTCGCCGCAGGAGGTGCGGGACGTGTTCTCCCACTACAAGCCCCGGTAGCCGGGCGCATCCCCCGCGAGGTCGCCCCCGTCGCGCTATACCTCGATCTGCGAGCCCATGATGACCGTGCGGTCTCGGGGCAGGCCGAAGAACTCGGCGGCGTCGGCGGTGATGTACGAGGTGGCGATGAACAACCGCTTGCGCCACGGCGCCATCGTCGGAGCCGTGCCACGCCGAAGCTCGACCTTCGACAGGAAGTAGGACGCCTGGTCGAGCCGCAGCCGCCCCTCGGTCATGGCCGGGTCGAGCAGCGCCAGCGCGCCGAGCACGTCCGGGGTCTCCATGTAGCCGAAGCGGGCGGTGACGTGGAAGATCCCGTCGTCGGCGTAGCCGAGGTCGTCGACGGCGATGCGCCGATCGGCCGGAACGCGGGGCACGGGCTCCGTCTCGATGGACATGATCAGGACGTGGTCGTGCCGCACGTGGTTGTGCTCGACGTTGGCGCGCATGGCCAGCGGCGCGGTCTCCTTGCCCCGGTTGAGGAAGACGGCCGTGCCCGGGACCCGCCGCGTCGCCGCCTTCCCGGTGCGCAGCCGGCCGACGAACTCGCGCAGCGAGCCTTCGCGCCGTTCGCGCTCCGCGGTGATGATCTCGCGGCCCCGTTGCCAGGTGGTCATGACGGTGAACGCGGTGAGGCCGATCAGCAGCGGCAGCCACGCGCCGTGGACGAGCTTGGTCAGGTTGGCCGCGACGAACAGCAGGTCCACCGACAACAACACGGTCGCGCCGAGGCCGATGATCCAGACCGGTGTGCCCCACTTCGCGCGGGCCACGTAGAAGAACAGCAGGGTGGTGATGGTGATCGTCCCGGTCACCGCCATGCCGAACGCGAAGGCCAGCGCCGTGGAGCTGCGGAAGGCGAAGACCAGGGTGAGCACCGAGACCATCAGCAGCCAGTTGATCCAGGGGACGTAGATCTGGCCCATGGTGGACTCGGAGGTGTGCGCGATCCGCAGCCGCGGCAGGTAGCCGAGTCGTGCGGCCTGGGATGCGACCGAGTACGCGCCCGTGATCACCGCCTGGGACGCGATCACGGTCGCCGCCGTGGCCAGCAGGACCATCGGCAGCCGCCCCCAGCCGGGAACGAGCAGGAAGAACGGGCTGCTGATGTTGGCCGGATCGGCGAGGATCAGCGCGCCCTGGCCGAGATAGCTGAGAACGCACGCGGGGAACACGAGGATCAGCCAGGCGCGGTTGATCGACCGGCGGCCGAAGTGGCCCATGTCGGCGTACAACGCCTCGGCGCCGGTCACGGCGAGCACGACCGCCGCCAGGGAGAAGAAGGCGACGCCGAAATGACCGGTCAGGAAGCCGATCGCGTACGTCGGCGACAGCGCCTTGAGGATGTCCGGGTGCTCGGCGATGCCGGCCACGCCGCACGCGCCGATGGTCACGAACCAGACGATCATCACGGGCCCGAACACCCGGCCGACGGCCGCGGTCCCCCGGCGCTGCACCAGGAACAGCAGCACGATGATCAACGCGGTGATCGGCACGACGAGCCCTTCCAGTGACGGCTCCACGACCTTGAGCCCTTCGACCGCGGACAGCACCGAGATCGCCGGGGTGATCATGCTGTCCCCGAAGAACAGTGAAGCGCCGAAGATGCCCAGCGCCGCCAGCACGGCGACGGTCCGCCGGCCCCGCTGCGTGCTCCACCGCCGCACCAGCGTGATCAGCGCCATGATGCCGCCCTCACCGTCGTTGTCGGCGCGCATCGCCAGCAACACGTACGTGACCGTGACGATGATCATCACTGACCAGAAGACCAGCGACACCACCCCGAACACGTTCTCCGTGCTCACCGGAACGGGATGCGGGTCGCTCGGGTTGAACACCGTCTGCAGGGTGTAGATGGGGCTGGTCCCGATGTCGCCGAACACCACGCCGAGGGCACCGACCACCAACGCGAGCCGCACCGCGTCATGCGCGCCCGGACCACGAGCCGCCTCCGGCGCGGGCACGTGCCGGCGATCGCTCACAACGCTCCCCCATCGCGCGACCGGACGATACCGATGCCTCAACATAACCGCCGGTAGCCCAGATCACCCGCACCGACCATGTCGACACCATGCATCCGCCGACTCGGTCGAGACGATCACCCCCGAGGCGTTCGACCGCGCTGCTTCCTCGACCCCCGGGCCTGAGCAGCCGCATCCACCTCCTCCAGCCCGCCATGGAACTCACGAACGTCATCGCCCCAGGTTCCATGTCAGCACGGCAACGGCCTCATGTCAGCGCGGCAGGCGATGGTGGACGCCATGAGCACCCGCGCCGGCGAATCCGGGGATCGACATCCCGGCTTGCCTTTCAGCTATTCAGCGTTACTATGTACCAGTAGCTAGCATTACCGAGTAGCTGAAGGATGTTCCATGGGCAAGCAGATGACGGAGATGCTCAAGGGCGTGCTGGAGGGCATCGTCCTGGCGATCCTGTCCGGTCGGCCCGCGTACGGCTACGAGATCACGGCGTGGCTGCGGGATCAGGGCTTCTCCGACATCGCCGAGGGCACCATCTACGCCCTGCTGGTCAGGATCGAGCAGCGCGGCTTCGTCGACGTGGAGAAGGTCCCGTCCGAGAAGGGGCCGCCGCGCAAGGTGTACTCCCTCAACGCTCAGGGACAGGCGTACCTGGAGGAGTTCTGGAGGACCTGGAGCTTCCTCGCAGAACGGCTCGAACAGCTCCACGAAGGAGGTAAGTAGGCATGGCCACAGAGCCGAACGAGCAGAAGAGTCGCTACCTGCAGTACCTGGAGGTGGTCACAGGGTCGCTCGAGGAGAAGCGGCGCTACCGCCAGTACAAGGCGCGCATCAAGCAGCTTCCCGAGAACTACCGCACAGCAGTCGAAGCGATGGATCGGTACCTGATCCACACCGGGCCGGTGGAGGGCTCGATCGCGATGTACGAGGACCTCGCCGACCTGTTCGAACGGAGCGCGGCGGACGGAACCCCGATCCGCGACATCTTCGGGGAGGACCCCGTGGAGTTCGTCGAGGCGTTCGCACAGAACTACCCCATCGGGCAGTGGAGAGCCCGGGAGCGAAACCGCCTCACCAGCGCCATCGTGCGCGCCGCCGGCGAAGACACAGAAGACAGGACCAGCTGATGACGAAACAGCAAGCCCAGGCGATCCAGGTGCGAGGCCTGGAGAAGTCGTACAAGGAACTACACGTGCTGCGCGGCGTGGACTTCGAGGTGGCGCCCGGCAGCATCTTCGCCCTGCTCGGCTCGAACGGGGCAGGCAAGACCACCGCCGTGAAAATCCTGTCCACGCTGCTCAAGGCCGACGCGGGCACGGCGAGCGTGAACGGCTTCGATGTCGCCACGCAGGCCGGCGACGTGCGGGAGTCCATCAGCCTCACCGGACAGTTCGCCGCCGTGGACGAGATCCTCAGCGGGCGGGAGAACCTCGTACTGGTCGCCCGGCTACGGCACCTCAAGAACCCGGGCAAGGTCGCCGATGACCTGCTCGCCCGTTTCTCGCTGACCGACGCCGGCGCGCGGAAGGTGGCGACGTATTCGGGGGGCATGCGCCGCCGCCTCGACATCGCGATGAGCCTCATCGGGAACCCGCCGGTCATCTTCCTCGACGAGCCGACCACCGGACTCGACCCCCAGGCGCGCATCGAGGTGTGGCAGGCCGTCAAGGAACTCGCCCACCGGGGTACGACGGTGCTGCTGACGACGCAGTACCTGGACGAGGCCGAACAACTCGCCGACCGGATCGCGATCCTGCACGAGGGCCGGATCATCGTCAACGGCACCCTGGCCGAGCTCAAGCAGCTGCTCCCGCCCGCCAAGGTCGAATACATCGAAAAGCAGCCGACCCTCGAGGACGTCTTCCTCTCCCTCGTCGCCGCCAACAACGCCTAAGGGAACCACGATGACCAAGCACTTCTTCGGCGACACCACCGTCCTGCTGGGACGATCTCTGCGCCACATCACGCGCAGCCCGGACACCATCATCACGACCGCGGTCATGCCGATCGCCATGATGCTGATGTTCGTGTACGTGTTCGGCGGTGCGATCAACACTGGGTCGGACTCGTACGTGAACTACCAACTGCCCGGCATCCTGCTCATCACGGTCGCCTCGGGCGTCGCCTACACCGCGTTCCGGCTGTTCATGGACATGAAGAGCGGCATCTTCGAGCGATTCCAGTCCATGCCGACCGCGCGCTCGTCCGTGCTGTGGGCGCACGTGCTGACCTCGCTGGTCGCCAACCTGATCTCGCTCGTGGTCGTCGTGCTCGTCGCCCTGCTCATGGGCTTCCGCTCGGCGGCAGGAGTGCAGGCATGGCTCGCGGTCGCCGGCATCCTGATCCTGTTCACCCTGGCGCTGACGTGGATCGCCATCATCCCCGGCCTGACCGCGAAGACCATGGAAGGCGCGAGCGCGTTCTCCTACCCGCTCATCTTCCTGCCGTTCCTCAGCTCGGCCTTCGTACCCACCGCCACCATGCCCGGCCCGGTGCGCTTCTTCGCCGAGCACCAGCCGGTGACCTCCATCGTCAACGCCATCCGCGCCCTGTTCAGCCAGCAGCCGGTCGGCACCGATGTCTGGGTCGCCCTGGCCTGGTGTGTCGGCATCCTCGCCGTCGCGTACGTCTTCGCCATGAACGCCTACCGCCGCAAGATCTCCTGACTTCCCCCATTCATTGCAACGAAGGAACGGTTATGACTGAATCCCTCCACACCCTCCCCACGATGCCGACGGAGCGTCAGCCCGGCTGCCCCTTCGACCCGCCCAAGGAGCTGATCCAGGCGCGCGAGCACGGCCCGATCAGCCGCTTCCCCTTCCCCGACGGGCACGAGGGCTGGCTGGTCACCGGCTACGACCTGGCGCGGTCGGTCCTGGCCGACCCGCGGTTCAGCTCGCGCAAGGAGCTCATGCGCCACCACCCGCTGATCGACTACAGCGAGTACGGCGACATCGAGGTCCCCCCGGCGCCGCCCGGCGAGTTCCTCCTCATGGACGACCCGCAGCACAGCCGCTACCGTAAACCGCTGGTGGGCAAGTTCACCGTCCGGCGGATGCGGCTGCTCACCGAGCGCGTCGAGCAGGTCACCGCCGAACACCTGGACGCCATGGAGAAGGCCGGACCGTCGGCCGACCTGGTGACCGCCTTCGCCAAGCCCATCCCCGCCATCATCATCTGCGAGCTGCTGGGCGTGCCGTACGAGGACCGGGGCTCCTTCCAGGACAACATCGACAAGTTCCTCGGCGGGGAGGTCAGCGACGAGGAACTGATCGCCGCCTACACCGCCACCCAGCAGTACCTCGCGCAGCTCGTGGCCGCCAAGCGCGCCAATCCCACCGACGACGTGCTCAGCGACCTCATGGACGGCGACCTGACCGATGAGGAGCTGCAGGGCATGGCCCTGATCCTGCTGTCGGCCGGCTTCGACACCACTGCCAACATGCTGGCCCTGGGCACCTTCGCGCTGCTGCAGAACCCGGACCAGCTGGCGGCGCTGCGCACCGACCCCGCGCTCGCCGAACCGGCCGTGGAGGAGCTGCTGCGGTATCTGACCGTCGCCAAGCAGTTCGCCAGGGTCGCGCTGGAGGACGTCGAGCTGGGCGGCCAGACCATCAAGAGCGGCTCGACGGTCATCCTGTCGTACGCCACCGCCAACCGCGACCCCGAGCGCTTCACCGACCCCCACGTGCTGGACATCCGCCGGCAGGACGGCGGGCACCTGGCCTTCAGCCACGGCATCCACCAGTGCCTGGGCCAGCAGCTGGCCCGCGTCGAGCTGCGCGTCGCGCTCCCCGCACTGGTCAACCGCTTCCCCACCCTGCGCCTGGCCGTACCGGCCGAAGAGGTCGCCCTGCGCCCGGAGACCGCCGACATCTACGGCGTCAAGAGCCTCCCGGTCGCCTGGGACGCGTGACCGACGGCCGATGGCGAGAACGCCACCGCGTTCCGCAACACTGTCATCGTCGCCGTCGAAGCAGCCACCCGGACCTACCGGGGCCGACATGATCCGCAAGATCACCGCAGCCCTCGACGCATTCGCCATCTACACCGCGACCTGCCCGACTGGGCACCAGATCCCCTTGTCGGCGCCGTCAGGCTGAAACCCGTGGCGCAAGGCGTTCCGCCCGATGCGCTCGCGCCGCACCAAGGCCAAAGCCGGTCGCACTCTCATCACGGCAAGCTCGCTGCTGCCCGTCAGCGCACTACGCCGCCGTCTCCGCGCGCTTCGTCGGCCGCCGCCGATCCCACCGACAGCAGCAGGAAGGCACATGTCAAACTCCCGACGGCGAGGGTTCCTCGCCGCAGTCGCACTCGCGATCCCGCTCGTGGTCGCCGGTGCTCCCGCCGCATCCGCGACGGCGGAGCCGAAGATCAAACTCTCCGGTGGGCTCACCCAGCCGGTCTTCTCCTACAAGGACGCCATCCGTGAGCACGTCCGGGTGCAGTCGCAGGTCGACAGTGACGGCGACGGCAAGAAGGATCTGGTCCGGGTGGACATCATCCGGCCGAAGGAGTCCGGTTCCGGACTCAGGGTTCCGGTGATCATGCAGGAAAGCCCGTATTACGACGACCCTGGCGTCGGCTTCGAGATCGAGAAGAAGAAATACGACGCGGACGGGAACGTGACGAAGTTCCCGATGTATTACGACAACTACTTCGTGCCGCGCGGGTACGCGTTCGTGTCCGTCGACATGATCGGCACCAGGTTGTCCGACGGCTGCCCCACCTCCTACGGCGCCTCCGACGTGCTCGGCGGCAAGGCGGTCGTCGACTGGCTGAACGGCCGGGCGACCGCCTACGACGACCAGGGCGATCCGGTCAGAGCCACCTGGACCACCGGCCGTACCGGGATGATCGGCCACTCGTACGAGGGAGCGCTCGGCGTCGGCGTCGCCGGCACCGGCGTGCAGGGGCTGGCGACGATCGTGAACATCTCGGGCTACACCAGCGGCTACGAGAACTCGCACGCCAACGGCACCCTCACCTGGTTCAAGGGCGGGGCGAGGTGGCAGTCCGAGCGGGTCGACAAGGATCCGGCGGAGAAGTGCGAGGCGGTGCGCCAGCGGATGGACGCCGAATCCGACGATGAGACCGGCAACTACAACGCCTACTGGGACGAACGCAACTACCGGACCGGCCCGATCTCCAAGGTGCGCAACGTCCGCGCCAGTGTCTTCTCGGTGATGGGCATGCAGGACCGCAACGTGGTGGGCAGCCAGTTCTCCGAGTGGTGGACCAAGCTGCCCCGCACGGTGCAGCGCAAGGCGTGGGTGACGCAGTACGGGCACCTCGACCCGTTCTGGGCCCGCCGCGAGGTGTGGCTCACCACCCTCAACCAGTGGTTCGACCACGAACTGATGGGCGTCTCCAACGACATCCTGCGCCGTCCGCGCGTCGACGTGCAGCTCGGCCCGGACCGCTGGATCACCCAGGCCGACTGGCCCGCACCCACGGCGCGGACGACGACCCTGCGGCCGCGGCAGGACGGCTCCCTGGGCCGCACGCCCTCGACCGGCACCGCCGGCTACGTCGACATCGCCCAGACCGAGATCGCGATGGCCGCCGACCCCGCCACCGCCAACCCCCACCGGCTGGCCTACCTGACCCCGCCGCTGAAGAACGCGATCAGGATGTCCGGAACGCCGACGGCGAGCCTGCGCCTCAAGCTGGACAAGCCGACCGCCAACCTGGGCGTCCTGCTCGTCGACTACGGCCAGGACACCCGCATCAACTACCGCGAACGCTCCGCGACGGCTGCGGAAGGCCTCAAGTTCATCGGCGGCGAAGACTGCGTCGGCGAAAGCACGGCCGATGACGACGGCTGCTACCTCAGGGGCGGCGACAACACGGCGACCTCCGGCTTCAACGTGGTTACCCGCGGAATCCTGGACGCCCAGAACCACAAGTCGCTCAGCCGCTCGGCACCGCTGACGCCGGGCAAGTCGTACCAGATCACCTGGAAGACGCTGCCGCAGGACTACGAGTTCAGGGCCGGGCACCGGCTGGGCCTGGTCCTGACCGGAGCCAACGACGACTTCAACCTCGACGAGAGCGGCACCGGAACCGGCACCGACGTCGAACCCGGCACCGGGGCCAAGGTCACCGTCGACCTGGCCGGCACCTCGATCTCGCTGCCGGTGGTCAACGGCACACCCATCGAGTGAAGCAAGATCGATATGAGCGGACAGTCGCGGCCGTACACGCGGCGCCCCCGACCTGCCGACCGGAAGCATGGCAGGCGGCGTCAGGCCCCTGTCCGGATCAGTGTGAGGAGCGCGACGAGCGCGATGAGAGCCAGGAGCACGAGGCCCTCTGGTCGGATGCCCTTCCGGGCTCCCCGCCGTGGCCGGATGCGCGTCACAGTCCCACGTCCCGGCGCAGCAGGTCGTCGATCTCCTCCCGGCGCACGACCACCCGAGCCGCGCCGTCGGCGACCGCGATGACGGGTGGGCGGCCGGTGAGGTTGTAGGTGGAGGCCATCGAGTGGTGGTAGGCGCCCGTGGCCGGGACCGCGATGACGTCGCCGGGCCTGATGTCCGAGGGCAGCGGCACGCTTTCGGCTATGACGTCGCCCGCCTCACAGTGGTGGCCGACCAGGGTGACCTCGCGGGCGGCCATGGCCGAGCGGCGGCCGATCAGGCGGGCCGTGTAGCGCGCGCCGTACAGGGACGGGCGGGGGTTGTCACTCATCCCGCCGTCGACGGCCACGAAGGTGCGGGTGAGGGTGCGTTTGACGGCGATGACGCGGTAGAGGGTGAGCCCGGCCGGGCCGCTGATCGCCCGGCCCGGCTCGACGGTCAGCCGGGGTACGGGCAGGTTCAGCGCCGCGCTGCGCTCCACCACGGCCTTGGTGACCGTCGTGGCGTACTCGTCGGGGGTCAGGCCGTGCTCCGACTCCAGGTAGGCGATGCCCATGCCGCCGCCCAGGTCCAGCTCGGGCAGCACGATCCCGTACGTGTCGCGGATCGCGGCCAGTTGCTCGACCATGACCCTGGCGGCCTGCTCGTACGGCTCGGTCGTGTGGATCTGGGAGCCCAGGTGGCAGTGCAGGCCCGCCAGCCGCAGCTCCGGCTGGCGCAGCACCCTGGCGACGGCTGCGGCGGCGTCCCCGGAGGCTATGGACAGGCCGAACTTCTGGCCCTCGCCACCGGTGCGGATCGCCGCACAGGCGCCCGCCTCGATGTCCGGAATGACCCGCAGCAGCACCTTCTGCCGGTGCCCGTGCGGGACCAGCATCGCGAGCCGGGCGACCTCGGCGAGGTTGTCGACGACGATGCGACCGACCCCGTAGTGAACCGCCTCGGCCAGCTCGTGCGGGGTCTTGGCGTTGCCGTGGAAGACGATCCGCTCGGCGGGGAAGCCGACGGATCGGGCGGTGGCCAGCTCGCCGCCGGAGCAGACGTCCAGGCCGAGCCCCTCCTCCCGGATCCAGGTGGCCATCGCCCGGCACAGGAACGCCTTGGCCGCGTACCGGATGTCGGCCTCCGGCAGGGCGGCGCGGAAGGCCCGGCAGCGCCGGCGCACGTCGGCCTCGTCCACCACGTACGCGGGGGTGCCGAAGCGCTCGACGATGTCCATGAGCGGCACGCCTCCGGTGGCGGCGACCGGCCGGAAACCGGTGGTGGCCGACCAGGGCTCCGCCGCTTCGTCGAAGCGTGCGGGCTCACGCGGGCCGGGGACGAGCAATCGGGGCTCTGACATCTGGTTCCTCCTGCGAGAAATGCTTCAATTTGGACGCTAAAGGCATCGCAGGATAAGTCAGCAAATTTCTACGCAATCTGGACGCATATCACGAAAACTCTGACGCGGTTTTGACGGCGCTGCCTGCAGGCCCGGCTGGTCGCGGTCACGCCGGCGGACCAGGCAGGCGCCGCGATCGACACCGCCGGCACCGGCCGCTCCTGACGGCCGGTCCCCGACACTTCAGCAAAGGGGACGGTCTCCGCCCGCCGCCTGAGGGGAAGCACCCGGCGCCCCCTCGGCGTCCGCGACCTGCTGGAATCCGGAGCCGGACTCCTGCCCCGCCTGATCCTGCTGCAGGAGGCACATCAGGCCACCCGCTCCGTGGGCCTGGTCGTCGTGCCCGCAGGATCGATGACGATGCCGATGACGTCCAGGTCGGCGATCATGCCACGCAGCGCCGGGGCGGTGAGCAGCACCCACCGCTGGTCGGCTCCGAGCACCTTGGCCAGCTTGAGCGGCGAGGAGAACGCGACCGCCGTCCGCTTGCCCGAGGCCGTGCGGAACAACCGAAGGGTCAAGGCGCACGTTCCCACCGTGACAGGGACGCACAATCGGGGCTCTGACATCTGCTTCCTTCCAGCGAACTGTCGTACGCAGAAGACGCTAGAGCCGGCGCCGGCCGCAATCCGCGATCGCTACGCAATTCTGACGCTGACCGCGTAAATACTGGCGCAGCTTTGACGGCCTTTACTGGCTCGGGGACGCGCACGCCCGCGTTTCGAGCGGGCGGGGCGAGCTGCCCACCGCCAGGGCCTGGCCGCCGGGTCTCGAGGTCGAGGCGTTCACCATCGCGGAGCTGCGCCACCGGGCCGAGGACATGGTACGGATCCAGGACGGCACGACCGCGTCCCTCACGAACTGGCAGGATGCGATCAAGCTCTTCGAGGGCTACCGCGCGGTGGAGTCACTGCTGAACGCGTTGCTGCACGGGTGCGCCGCCGCACTCAGCGCGGTCGTGACCGTGGACGTGGGCATCGATGAGTCCGCCCGCGGCGACCACAGCGGCCTGAACGATCTGGCGGCGGCGACCTTCGCCCAGGGCCCCATGCTCATCTGGCGCACGGCCAACCGGGTCGAACGCGGCCTGACCGCCCACGGCCTCACCGGCCGCGTCCCGGGCAAGGGCCGGGCGAGCGGTACGTGCCGGAGCAGGCGGCCGACGGCTCCCCCCGAGCGGCCGGCGGCCGACGCCGACCGCTTCTTCGGCCGGCTGAGCCGCCTGCCCGACAGTGCCTCGACGACCCGCGCGGAATCGCGGGACGGCTGGGTGAGCGTCGAGTACAGCAGCGCGTCAGGCGTCACGGACCTGCGGCTCGACCCACGCGCCATGCGCATGGAGTCGGCGCGGCTGGCCGAGACCATCCTCGGCCTGATCCACCAGGCCAGGGAGCATGCCGAGGCCGAACAGCGCAAGAGAGCCGAGGAGTTCCTGGGCGACAACGGGCTCGTCACCGACCAGCAGGTCATCGCCGACCAGCTCCGGCACGCCACCGGCACGTTCCAGGAGAATCTGGAGCGCGCCGCCGCGACCATGGACCGGGTACGGGCCCTGCTCCGACCATGACAAGCCCAACCGAACCGGCGCTACGGCCCTGACGAGCCGTACTCGCGCCACTCCCGATCCACCCGCAGGACGGCCCGGCGAGCGGCCCACCACGGGAGCAGCGCCCCCACGACCAGCCACCCCAACGCCCCGGCGGGGACGGCGGCGATGAAGGCGCCGAAGACGACCTCCACCGCACCGAGAGGCCGCGGCGCCAGGCGGCCACGCGCGTCCAGCCAGATCCGGGCGGTCGTGTCCGAGACCCGGTCCAGCGGCCCGCGGGCCCAGCCGCCCTGCCGCCCGCCGTCCCAGACCACGTGCGACACGATGGCCCGCTCCTCGACGATCCACGCGACGACCTGCCGGTGCGTGGCCCGGTAGGCGTCGATCTCGCGTACGAGCGACCCGGCCGCCAGCAGCCCGGCGAGACAGCCGGCCAGGAGCGCGACCAGCCCCGTCACACCGTGCGCCCGATGACCCCGTCCCGCCCACGCCCACTCCCCCGTGGGCCTCATGAGACGCGGAACCTCATCCGGCACACCACCGCGTCGGTACGCCGCCGCAGCGCCCTGGCCAGCACCGCGCCGCGCTGGTTCTGCAGCATCCGCTGCCAGGCGTGCTCCGGCTCGACCTCGGCGATGAGCACGAACACGTGCGGTTCGGGCACCTCGGCCAGGTAGGTGAGCAGCGGTTCGTCGAGCCGCCGGCGGGCGTCGAAGAGCTGCACCAGCTCCACGCCCGGGTCCCAGCGGTCCCAGTCGTCGACGAACGCCCGCGCCTGCCGCTCGTCCTCGGGGTGGGTGACGTTGACGGCCACCACCCGGTCCCCCAGCGACAGCGCCGCCGACAGGGCGTCGCGGGTCAGCCGGGTGACCGCGTGCACCGGCACCACCACCAGCGAACGGCGTGGCCTCGGCGGCGACGGCGTCCTGCCCAGCTCCAGCCGCCCGCCGATCCGCGCGTACGAGCGGTTGACCCACTCCATGACGGCCACCATCAGCGGCAGCGCCACCACGATCAGCCAGCCGCCCTCACCGAACTTCGAGCCCGTCACCACGATCGCGGCCACGAAGGTCAGCAGCGCGCCGAACCCGTTCAGCCCGGCCCGCCACCGCCACCCGGCGGGCCGCTCGCCCACCCAGTGCCGGACCATGCCGGCCTGCGACAGCGTGAACCCGACGAACACCCCGATCGCGAACAGCGGCACCAGCAGATTCATCTCGCCGCCCGCCACGATCAGCAGCAGGGCGCTGGTGACGGTCAGGAACGCGATGCCGTAGCGGTGCACCTGGCGGTCGGCGCGCAGGGCGAAGAAGTGCGGCAGGTTGTTGTCGCGGGCCAGCAGCTCGGCCAGCACCGGCAGGCCGCCGAAGGAGGTGTTCGCGGCCAGCGCCAGCAGCACCACAGTGGCGAACTGCACCACGTAGAACAGCGGCCCGTCCCCGAGCGAGGCCCGCGTGACCTGGGCGAGCACGGTCACCCCGTCCGCCGGGGCGATGGCGAACTTCTCGATCAGCGCGGCGATGCCCAGCAACATGACCGCCAGCAGGGCGCCCAAGGCGACCTCGGCCCGCTGCGCCCGCCGTACGCGGGGCTTCCTGAAGGACGGCACGGCGTTGGCGATGGCCTCCACGCCGGTCAGCGACGCGCAGCCGTTCGCGAACGCCTTCAGCAACAGCAGCACCCCGACCGTCTGCAGGCTGCTCACCTGGTGGGAGACGTCCACGGCGGGTTCGCGGCGGATGAGCCCGGCCACGACGACGAGCAGGATCGCGCCCACGTAGATCACGGTCGGGGCGATGAACGCGCGGGCGCTGTGCGCGATCCCGCGCAGGTTGACCGCCGTCACAAGAGCCAGCACGGCCAGGCACAACCACACCGTGTACGGCAGCAGCTCCGGGAAGGCCGAGGTGAGCGCGGCCACCCCGGCGGCGACCGAGACGGCGACGTTGAGCACGTAGTCGATGACCAGGGAGGCCCCCGCCACCAGGGATGCCCGGCGGCCGAGGTACGTCCTGGCCACCCCGTACGCGCCGCCGCCGTCGGGGAAGGCGGCGATGACCTGCCGGTAGGAGAGGGTGAGCACGGCCAGCAGGCCCGCGATGGTCAGCGTGACCGGGATGGTGAAGCCGAGCCCGGCGCCGCCCGCGAGGGCGAGCACCAGCACGATCGCCTCGGGCCCGTACGCCACCGACGCCATCGCGTCCAGGGACAGCGCGGCCAGACCGCCGACGACGGACAGGCGATGCCGTTCGCCGGTATCGGCAGGCTCCTTGGCGGGGGGAGTTTTCACGATGGACATGGAGAACATGCTGATCCCGATGCGCTCCCAGGGACGTCCATATATACGCATTTAAGACGCGAAACGCCCCAATACCTATGTGAAACCTACGAGGCCGGTCAGCGGCGGGACGTCACCGCCGCCGAGGACCAGGTACCGCAGCATGGCCACGACCGGGGAACTCCGAGGCGCGCTCGGAGCGGCGCGTAGAGATGCCGTCAAAAATCAGGCTCCGGCCGTATGGAAGCCGTCAAGAAAGGAAAAACGCCCCAAATCTCGGGGTTTGCTGGCCTTGGCGCCGCCCGAGATGGGCGCGGCCCAACCAACATGTCCAGATTGAGGAGTGGGGATGGCTGACGTCATCTTCGTCGCCCTGACGATCGCGATCTTCGTGATCTTCGGGCTCGTGGTGAAGGCGGTGGAGCGGCTGTGAGTGCCGTCAACGCCGCCGGCCTGATCGTGGTCGCCGGTCTGGTGATCTTCATGGTCGTGGCCCTGCTGTTCCCGGAGCGTTTCTGATGAGCACGACCGTCGCAGGGATGATCTTCATCGTCTCCCTGATCGCCGCTCTGGCCCTGGTGCACAAGCCGTTCGGCGACTACATGCACCGGGTCTACACGAGCGCCAAGCACAACGCCGTCGAGCGCGTGATCTACCGGCTGCTCGGGGTGCGCGCGGACGCCGAGCAGAGCTGGGGTGTCTACGCCCGCAGCCTGCTGGCGTTCTCGCTGATCTCGATCCTGTTCGTGTACGCGATCCAGCGGCTGCAGGACAAGCTGCCGCTCAGCGTCGGGATGAAGCCGGTCACCGACCACATCGCCTGGAACACGGCGATCAGCTTCGTCACCAACACCAACTGGCAGGCCTACTCCGGCGAGTCCACGATGGGCCACCTGACCCAGATGGCCGCGCTGGCGGTGCAGAACTTCGTGTCGGCGTCGGTGGGCATGGCCGTGGCCATCGCCCTGGTGCGCGGGTTCGCCCGGCGCACCTCCGACACGATCGGCAACTTCTGGGTGGACCTGGTCCGCGGTTCGCTCCGGATCCTGCTGCCGATCGCCTTCGTCGGCGCTCTGGTGCTGGTGGCCGGCGGGCTGATCCAGAACTTCTCCGGCCCGCACGAGATCACCACGCTGACCGGCGGCACCCAGCCGATCACCGGCGGCCCGGTGGCCTCGCAGGAGGTCATCAAGGAGCTGGGCACCAACGGCGGCGGCTTCTACAACGCCAACTCGGCCCACCCGTTCGAGAACGCCACCACCTGGACGAACTGGCTGGAGATCTTCCTGATCCTGGTGATCCCGTTCACGCTGACGCGCACCTTCGGCAAGATGGTCGGGCAGGTCAGGCAGGGGTACGCGATCCTCGCCGTGATGAGCGTGATCGCGCTGGCCAGCGTGCTGCTCACCAACGTCTTCGAGCTGGGCGGACACGCGACGGTGCCGCAGGCGGTCGGGGCGGCCATGGAGGGCAAGGAAGCCCGCTTCGGCGTCTCGAACTCAGCCACCTTCGCCGCCGCCACCACCCTGACGTCGACCGGCGCGGTCAATTCCTTCCACGACTCCTACACGCCGTTCGGCGGCATGATGACGCTGTTCAACATGATGCTGGGCGAGGTCGCGCCCGGCGGGGTCGGGTCCGGCCTGTACGGCATGCTGATCCTGGCCGTGATCACGGTGTTCGTGGCGGGCCTGATGGTCGGCCGCACCCCCGAATACCTGGGCAAGAAGATCAGCTCGCGCGAGATCAAGCTGGCCTCCCTGTACTTCCTGGTCACGCCGGTGCTGGTGCTGGTCGGCACGGCGTTCGCGATGGGCTCGGCGCAGCAGCGGGCGAGCATGCTGAACGCGGGCCCGCACGGCCTGTCCGAAGTGCTGTACGCGTTCACCAGCGCCTCCAACAACAACGGCTCCGCCTTCGCCGGGATCACCGTCAACACACCCTGGTACGACGTGGCGCTCGGCCTGTGCATGGCGTTCGGCCGGTTCCTGCCGATCATCCTGGTGCTGGCGCTGGCCGGATCGCTGGCCGCGCAGTCGCCGGTCCCCGAGAGCGCCGGCACGCTGCCGACGCACCGGCCGCAGTTCGTCGGCATGGTCGTCGGCGTGACGATCATCCTGGTCGCCCTCACCTTCCTCCCGGCGCTCGCGCTCGGCCCCATCGCAGAAGGACTGTCCTGACATGTCATCCCCCGCGCTCAAGACAGCGGAGCGGAACGGCCGCGTGGGCGGCGGTCTGCTCGATCCGAAGCAGCTGCTGAGGTCGCTGCCGGACGCGCTGAAGAAGCTCAACCCGGCCACGCTGTGGCGCAACCCGGTGATGCTCATCGTCGAGGTCGGCGCCGCGTTCACCACCGTGCTGGCGATCCTCGACCCGTCGTTCTTCGCCTGGGCCATCGTGGTCTGGCTCTGGCTGACCGCCGTCTTCGCCAACCTGGCCGAGGCCGTCGCCGAGGGGCGCGGCAAGGCGCAGGCGGCCACGTTGCGCAAGGCCAAGACCGACACCCGGGCCCGCCGCCTCAAGAGCCGCACGTCCACGGACTGGGACGTGGTCGGCGCGCCCGAGCTGCGGCAGGGCGACTTCGTGATCGTCGAGGCCGGGGAGACCATCCCCGGCGACGGCGACGTGGTCGAGGGCATCGCGTCGGTGGACGAGTCGGCCATCACCGGCGAGTCCGCCCCGGTGATCCGCGAGTCCGGCGGCGACCGCTCGGCGGTCACCGGCGGCACCAAGGTGCTGTCCGACCGGATCGTCGTCCGGATCACCCAGAAGCCCGGCGAGAGCTTCATCGACCGCATGATCGCCCTGGTCGAGGGGGCGAACCGGCAGAAGACGCCGAACGAGATCGCCCTCAACATCCTGCTCGCCGCGCTGACGGTCATCTTCCTGGTGGCCACCGTCACCATGCAGCCGCTGGCCATCTACTCCAAGCTCACCAACCCCGGCGTGCCGGACTCGCTCGCGCTGAACGCCGACGGCGTCACCGGCGTGGTGCTGGTCTCGCTGCTGGTCTGCCTGATCCCGACCACGATCGGCGCGCTGCTGTCCGCGATCGGCATCGCGGGCATGGACCGCCTCGTCCAGCGCAACGTCCTGGCCATGTCCGGCCGCGCGGTCGAGGCCGCCGGGGACGTGTCCACGCTGCTGCTGGACAAGACCGGCACGATCACCCTGGGCAACCGGCAGGCGTCGGAGTTCGTCCCCGTGAACGGCGTCACCGAGGCCGAGCTCGCGGAGGCGGCGCAGCTGTCCAGCCTGGCCGACGAGACCCCCGAGGGCCGCTCGATCGTGGTCTTCGCCAAGCAGCGCTACGGCCTGCGCGAGCGGGAGATCCACGGCGCCGAGTGGGTGCAGTTCACCGCCCAGACCCGAATGTCCGGGGTCAACCTGGGCGATCGGCAGGTCCGCAAGGGCGCGGCGACCGCGGTGATGAAGTGGGTCCGCGACCGGGGCGGCCACCCCACCGACGAGGTCGGGCACATCGTGGACGGCATCTCCGGCTCCGGCGGGACTCCGCTGGTCGTCGCGGAGAAGGGCCGCGTGCTCGGGGTCATCCACCTCAAGGACGTGGTCAAGCAGGGCATGCGCGAACGCTTCGACGAGATGCGCCGCATGGGCATCCGCACCGTCATGATCACCGGTGACAACCCGCTGACCGCCAAGGCCATCGCGGACGAGGCCGGCGTGGACGACTTCCTGGCCGAGGCCACCCCCGAGGACAAGCTCGCCCTGATCAGGAAGGAGCAGCAGGGCGGCCGCCTGGTCGCGATGACCGGCGACGGCACCAACGACGCCCCCGCCCTGGCCCAGTCGGACGTCGGCGTGGCGATGAACACCGGCACCTCGGCCGCCAAGGAGGCCGGGAACATGGTCGACCTCGACTCCAACCCGACCAAGCTGATCGAGATCGTCGAGATCGGCAAGCAGCTGCTCATCACCCGCGGCGCGCTGACCACGTTCTCCATCGCCAACGACATCGCGAAGTACTTCGCGATCATCCCGGCCATGTTCGCGGCGGTCTACCCGGGCCTGGACGCCCTGAACGTCATGCGCCTGGCCAGCCCGCAGTCGGCGATCCTGTCCGCGGTCGTGTTCAACGCCCTGGTCATCATCGCGCTGATCCCGCTGGCGCTGCGCGGCGTCCGGTACCGGCCCTCCAGCGCCTCCAAGCTGCTCTCCCGCAACCTGTACGTCTACGGCCTGGGCGGCATCGTCGCGCCGTTCGTCGGCATCAAGATCATCGACCTGTTCATCCAGTTTCTTCCGGGGATGTCGTAATGGACCGTCTACCCAGCTGGCTGCGCCGGCATCTGGCCGCGATCAGGGCCGTGGCCGTCCTGACCGTGCTGCTCGGCCTGATCTATCCGCTGGCCACGACCGGGATCGCGCAGGCGCTGTTCAACGGCAAGGCCAACGGCTCGATCGTGCGGGCCGGCGGCAAGGACGTGGGCAGCGCGATCATCGGTCAATCCTTCACCGACGCCGACGGCAATCCGGTCAAGAAGTACTTCCAGTCCCGCCCGTCGGCCGCCGGCGACGGCTACGACCCGACCTCGACCGGGGCCAGCAACCTCGGTCCCGAGGACGTCGTCGACGTGCTGCCGGTGCCGGGCGCCGAGGGCAGGCAGTCGCTGCTGACCCGGGTGTGCGCCCGGTCCAAGGCGGTCGGCGAGCTGGAGGGCGTCAGCGGCGCCCGCCCGTACTGCACCGCCGACGGGGTCGGCGCGGTGCTGAAGGTCTTCCCCGACCGGGCGGTCAGCGTCAACCAGGCCTGCCCGGCCGCCCCCTTCGTCGCCACCTACCAGGGGCTGAAGGTGGAGTGCGCCAAGCCGGGCGAGGACTACGCCGCCGGCCGGACCATACCCGTGCGCGGCGAGGTGAGCCGGGTGCCGGTGCCCGCGGACGCGGTGACCGCGAGCGGATCGGGCCTGGACCCGCACATCTCCGTCGCCTACGCCGAGCTCCAAGCTCCCCGGGTGGCCAGGAAACGCGGCCTGGCCCTGGACAGGGTCAAGGCGCTGATCGACGAGAACACGACCGGCCGGGTGCTCGGCTTCATGGGCGAACCCGCCGTCAACGTCCTCGAACTCAACCTGGCGCTGGATCGGTCATGAGCCGGGGCCGCCTGCGGGTCTACCTCGGGGCGGCGCCCGGGGTCGGCAAGACGTACGCGATGCTCAGCGAGGGCCGTCGCGGTATGGAGCGCGGCCGGGACGTGGTCGTGGGCTTCGTCGAGACCCACGGCCGCGCCCGCACCGCGGCCCTCCTGGAGGGCATGGAGGTGATCCCGCGCGGGACGCTGGTCTATCGCGGGGCCACCTTCACCGAGCTGGACGTGGACGCCGTCATCGAGCGCAAGCCGAAGATCGCGCTGATCGACGAGCTGGCCCACACCAACGTGCCCGGCTCCAGGAACGTCAAGCGCTGGCAGGACATCGACGACATCCTGGACGCCGGGATCGACGTCATCTCGACGGTGAACATCCAGCACCTGGAGTCCGTCAACGACGTCGTCCAGGAGATCACCGGAATCCCGCAGCGCGAGACCGTCCCCGACGAGGTGGTGCGCCGCGCCGACCAGGTCGAGCTGGTCGACATGTCGCCGGAGGCGCTGCGCCGCCGCATGGCCCACGGCAACGTGTACATGCCCGAGAAGGTCGACGCCGCCCTGTCGAACTACTTCCGCGTCGGCAACCTCACGGCCCTCCGTGAGCTCGCCCTTCTCTGGGTCGCGGGAAAGGTCGACGACCAGCTCGACCGCTACCGCGCCGAGCACGGCATCGCCACCACCTGGGACACCCGGGAACGCGTCGTGGTCGCACTGACCGGCGGCCCGGAAGGCGACACGCTGGTACGCCGGGCGGCCCGCGTCGCCGCCCGCACCAAGGGCGCCGACCTGCTGGCCGTCCACGTCACCAGCGCCGACGGACTGGCCGGCGGCGACCCGGCCAACCTGGCCCGCCAGCGCACGCTGGTCGAGAGCATGGGCGGCACCTACCACCAGGTCGTCGGCGACGACATCCCCCAGGCGCTGCTCGACTTCGCCCGCGGCGTCAACGCCACCCAGCTCGTCCTCGGAGCGTCGCGGAGAGGCCGCTTCGCCCAGATCTTCTCCCGGGGCGTCGGCGTGGAGACCACGGCCCTGTCCGGCTCCATCGACGTCCACATGATCACCCACGAGGAGGTCAAGCAGGGGCGCAGGCGTCCCGAACGCTCGCGGGCCGCGTTGACCAGGAAGCGCCGCCTGACCGGCTGGGCGCTGGCGGTGGCCGGGATGCCGCTGCTCACGGCCATGCTCGCGCCGTTCAGGGACGTGCTGTCGCTGCCCAGCGAGATCCTGTTCTTCCTCTGCCTGACCGTCGGGGTCGCGCTGGCCGGTGGCATGTGGCCGGCCGTCACCGCGGCCGTCGGCGGATCGCTGCTGCTCAACTGGTACTTCACGCCGCCGCTCGGCGAGTTCACCATCAACGATCCGGAGAACCTGTTCGCGCTGGTCGTGTTCGTGCTGGTCGCGGCGGCGGTCAGCTCGATCGTGGACCTCGCCGCGCGCCGTACCAGACAGGCCGCCCGCGCGAGCGCGGACGCCGAGGCGCTGTCCACGCTGGCCGGGCACGTGCTGCGCGGTGAGGCGGCGCTGCCGTCGCTGCTCGGCCGCCTGCGCGAGACGTTCGGGCTGGACTCGGTCACCCTGCTCGAACGCCTCGGCGAGCCCACCCCGGACGACCAGTCCGAGCCCGCCGCCTGGCGCATCATCGCCACCACCGGCCAGACCCCGTGCACCAACCCCGGCGCGGCCGACACCGACGTGCAGATCAACGACCGGCTCGTGCTCGCCGCCCGCGGCCGGCTGCTGGACGCCAGCGACCGGCGGGTGCTGGAGGCGTTCGCCGCCGAAGCCGCCGTCGCGCTGCGGCAGGAACGCCTGGAGGAGGAGGCCGGGCAGGCCAAGCCGCTGGCCGAGGCCGACAAGATGCGCACCGCCCTGCTGGCCGCCGTCAGCCACGACCTGCGCACCCCGCTGGCCGCCGCCAAGGCCTCCGTCGACAGTCTGCGCAGCGCCGACATCGACTGGTCTCCCCAGGACCGCGACGAACTGCTCGACACCGCCCATGAATCGCTGGGCCGCCTCGACCGGCTGGTGGAGAACCTGCTCGACATGAGCCGCCTGCAGGCCGGAGTGCTCGGCCTGTCGCTCCAGCCCGTCGCCCTGGAAGAGGTCGTGCCCCGCGCTATCGACGACCTCGGATCGCTGCGCGACCGCGTCGAGGGCGACATCTCCATCGAACTCCCCGAGATCGTCGCCGACCCCGCCCTGCTGGAGCGCGTCCTGGTCAACCTGATGACCAACGCCGTCCGCTACAGCCCCGCCGGCCGGAAGGTGCTCATCACCGCCAGCTGGCACGACGAGCAGGTGGAGATCCGCGTCATCGACCGCGGCCCCGGCATCCCGCCCGAGGCCCGCGACCGGGTCTTCCAGCCGTTCCAGCGGCTCGGCGACCGCGACAACGGCACGGGCGTCGGCCTCGGGCTCGCGCTCTCCCGCGGCCTGACCGAGGCCATGGGCGGCACGCTCATACCGGAGGAGACACCAGGGGGAGGTCTCACCATGACCGTCCAGATGCCCATCTCATCCCAGGCGGTGACAGCATGACCAAGATCCTCGTCGTCGACGACGAACCGCAGATCCTGCGGGCCCTGCGCATCAACCTGGCCGCCCGCCAGTACGAGGTCGCCGTCGCCGAGAACGGCTCCGCCGCGCTGCGCGAAGCCGCCGAATGGCATCCCGACCTCGTCGTGCTCGACCTCGGCCTGCCCGACATCGACGGCGTCGACGTCATCCACGGCCTGCGCGGCTGGACCCGGATCCCGATCGTGGTGCTGTCCGGCCGGGCCGGGAACCGGGACAAGATCGACGCTCTGGACGCCGGCGCCGACGACTACGTGACGAAACCGTTCAGCATCGAGGAGTTCCTGGCCCGCATCCGAGCCGTCTCCCGCCGCGCCGCCATCCACGAGGCCGAGCTGGCCAGCATCCAGATCGGCGACCACACGGTCGACCTCGTCGGCAAGACCATCTCGGGTGGCCAGCGGCTCACCCCCACCGAATGGCACATCCTGGAGATCCTGCTGCGCAACCCCGGCAAGCTCATCCCCCAGCGCTACCTGCTGACGGAGGTGTGGGGCAGCAAGCACGTCAAGGAGACCCACTACCTGCGCCAGTACATGGCCCAGTTGCGCAAGAAGTTCGAACGCGACCCGGCCCACCCGGTCCACCTGATCACCGAGCCGGGCATGGGCTACCGCTTCACCCCATGACGCGGCTCGGAGTTGACAACAGGTGATCCCCTGCAACACTCTTTCACTAATCGAATAGAGAAAGGGTGTTGCGGTGATCGAGTTCCATCTCGACCGCGGCTCGGGAGTGTCGACCTACCTCCAGCTCGTCCACCAGGTCAAGCAGGCTCTCAGGCTCGGCACGCTGCGGCCGGGCGACCAGCTGCCCACCGCCCGCGAGGTGGTCGAGAGCCTGGCCATCAACCCCAACACCGTGCTCAAGGCCTACCGCGAGCTGGAGCGGGACGGGCTGGTCGAAGGGCGGCCGGGCATGGGGACATTCGTGCTGCAGAGCGTCACGGGCGCGACGCTCGTCGCGCACACCCGATTGCGGCGCGACCTGGAGAGGTGGGTACGCGAGGCGCGCGAGGCCGGGCTCGACCAGGAGGACCTGAGGGCGCTGGTCACCGTTGTCCTCGCGGACTCCCAGAAGGGCGGCCCCGGGAAGGGCGCGAAGGAAGGGGCGGCGTGAGGCCGGCGCTGGAGACGAACGGGCTGGGTGTGCGGTACCGCCGCTCCTGGGCGTTGCGTGACTGCTCGTTGTCCATCCCGGCCGGGCGCGTGGCCGCGCTCGTAGGACCGAACGGCGCGGGCAAGACCACGCTCATGCACGCCGCCGTCGGCATGCTCAAGCCCACCTGCGGCAGCGTCGTGGTGCACGGCGAGGTGGCGTTCGTGGCCCAGGACAGGCCGCTGACCGAGAGGTTCACCGCCGCCGAGATGCTCGCCTTCGGCCGCCGGGTGAACTCCCGCTTCGACGACGGCGCCGCCCGTGACCGGCTCGGCCGGCTGGGTGTGCCTCTGGATCGGAAGGTGGGCGTCCTGTCGGGCGGGCAGCGGGCGCAGGTGGCGATCACGCTGGCGATGGCCCGGCGGCCCGACCTTCTCGTGCTGGACGAGCCGCTGGCCAACCTCGACCCCCTGGCCAGGCACGATGTGATGCGCTCGATCATGGCGGAGGTGGCCGAGCGGGAACTGACCGTGCTGCTGTCCTCGCACGTGGTCGCCGACATCGAGGAGACCTGTGACTGGCTGGTCATGTTGAACGACGGTCAGGTGCAGGTGAGCGGCGACATCGAGGAGTTACTGGCCGGCCATTACGTCCTCACCGGGTCCACCGAGCCGGCCGGGCCGATGGCGGCCGCGGTCGTGAGCGCGAGCCGGGCCGGGAGGCAGGCCGAGCTCCTCGTCAGGGGCGAGCCCACCCCCGACCCGCGCGGGCAGGCGCGGCGGGCCGGGTTGGCCGATCTCGTCATGGGATATCTGCGCAACCCCGAGTCGGCGGCGCTGCCCGGCCCGGAGCACGTGATCCGGGGGTAGCGCACGGACGGGCCGGGCTGCTGCGATCCCCCTTTTGTGTGACATCCGGACGCCCGGGGGCGACACGTACGGTTCGACTATGGCACACCCTTCCTGGGCTCCGAGCCGGCGCATGGCCCCGCGTACCCCCTATGAGGAGGTTGTCGCGGACATCTGGCGCGACATCCTCGGCTCTCCGCACCTGAGCGTGTTCGACGACTTCTTCGAGCTGGGCGGGCACTCGCTGCTGGCGCCCAAGGTGGTGGCGCGGATCAGGAAGATCCTGGGTGTGCGGGTCTCGGTGAAGGAGTTCTTCGCCGCCCCCACCGTGGCCGGGCTGGCAGCGGTGGTGGCCGCGCGCTCGTCGTCGGAGGGTTCCGCCGTCGAGCCGCGTACGGCCGAGGCCGAGCCGGTGTTGTCGTTCGACCAGGAGCGGTTGTGGCTGGAGAACCAGCTCCGGCCCGGTACCGCCTACAACGTGCACGGGCGGCGGCGGCTGGTGGGGCCGCTCGACGTGGCGGCGATGGAGGCGAGCATCCGCGCGATCCTGGTCCGGCACGAGACGCTGCGTACCCGCTTTCCGACGGTGGACGGGCGGCCGGTCCAGGTGGTGGACGATCTCGGCGCCGACTGGAGGCTGGAGGTCGTCGAGGGCGCCGATCTCGACGAGGCGCGCCGGCTGGCGGACGAGCAGGCGACCACTCCGTTCGATCTGGCGCGGGGGCCGTTGTTCCGGTGCCTGCTGGTCAGGCTGAGCGACACCGAGCACGTGCTGGCCGTCACGATGCACCACATCGTCTCCGACGCCTGGTCGGTCGGGCTGTTCGTGCGTGAGTTGTCGGCGTTGTACGAGGCCGGCGGCGACGTGGAGCGGGCGGAGCTGGCCGAGCTGCCGATCCAGTACCGGGACTACGCGGTGTGGCAGCGGGCGGCGCTGGCGGGCGAGGCGCTCCAGCGGGAGGTGGGCTACTGGCGCGAGCATCTGGCCGACGCGCCACCGCCGCTGGCGTTGCCGCTGGCGCGGCGGTTCTCGCCGGCCAGGGGAGCGCGGGGTGAGCGGCTGCGGTTCGATCTGTCGCCGCAGGAGACCGGTGAGCTGCACGAGTTGTGCCGCAAGCACGGTGTGACGCCGTTCATGGTGCTGCTGGCGAGCCTGGCCACCACGCTGGGCCGCTGGTCCGGGCAGCGGGACGTGGTGATCGGCGTGCCGGTCGCCGGGCGTACGGACGAGGGCACCGATCGGTTGATCGGGTTCTTCGTCAACACGCTGCCGTTCCGGGTGGACCTGTCGGGCGAGCCGACGTTCGCGGACCTGCTGACCCGGGTGCGCCAGGTCGCGCTGGACGGGTACGCGCACTCCGACGCGCCGTTCGACGTGCTGGTGAAGGAGCTGCGGGTGCCACGGGACCCGGGCCGGACGCCGCTGTTCCAGGTGCTGCTCAACGTGATCGGGAGTCCGGTGGCGGAGGAGATCACCGGCGTCGCGGTCGAGCCGATGGAGATGCCCGCGCTGGACAGCAAGTTCGATCTCATGATCAGCGCGCAGGAGGTCGGGGAGGCGCTGCAGATCCACCTCGAGTTCAACGCCGAGCGGTACCGGTCGGCGATGATGCGGGTGTTGATGGAGCATCTGCGGGTGTTCCTGCACGCCGTGGTGGAGGATCCCGGCCGGGGGTTGCTGGACTACCCGCCGGACGCGGCCGGGAAGACGGCCGCCGGTGACTGGCCTGCCGTGGCGCCGCATCTGGCGGTGGACTGGTTCGCGCAGGGGCGGGATCGGGTCGCGGTGATCGACCGGGACGGCGAGCGGAGCTACCGGTGGATCAGCCGCGCGGCCGATCGGGTGGCTCGCGTGGTGTCGGAGCGTGCGGCGTCGCAGATGGAGCACTTCGGGGTGGTACGGCGGGCCTCGGCGGCCTTCGTGGCGGCGGTCCTCGGATGCGGGAAGGCAGGCGTGACCTTCTCCGTGATCGAGGAGGCGGGGCCGGTCGCGGCACGGTATCTCGGGGTTTCCACGGTGGTGGACGTGCTCCCGGGGAGCGAGGCGGATGTCGATCTGAGCCCGATCTTCGCCGAAATATCCGACAACGACGGCGAGAGGGTGACCGGAGACGGAGAGGGGCCGGATCAGGAGCCGCCGGACGCACGGCCGGAGGCTGACTGGGCGGTGCGGAGGTTCGGGCTGGAGGAGGATGACCGGTTCGCGGTGTTGTCGGCCCTGCCCGGTCACCTGGTGTCGGCGATGTCCAGCGCGTTCGGCGCCGGGGCGGCGCTGCTGCTGCCGGAGCGCGGCGACCTGTCCCTGCTGAGGGAACACGCGGTCACGGTCGCCTACCTGACCCCGGCGATCCTGCGCGGTCTGGACGCTGCCCGCGAGACGCTCCCGGCGCTCCGCCACGCGTTCGTGGAGAACTCCGGCGACCTGATCTCCCACGACCTGGTGGCGCTGCGCCGCCTGTCGCCCGGATGCCGGGGTGTCGGCGTCTACCGGGTGGGCCGCGACGGGCGGCCGGTCGCCGTCTATCCGGTCCCGGCCGACTGGCAGCCGCAGAACGCAGGCGTGCGGGTGCCGCTGAGCGGCGGTCCGGCCGACGACCGGGCCGAGCTGCGCCACGCCGGCGATCAGCTCGCCGCCGTGGGCGAGGTGGCCGAGCTCTGCTCCGGCTCCCAGCACTTCGGCGACCTGGCCCGCCGCTGGATCGACGGCACGCTGGAGTTCGTCGGCCGGGCGGACGCCGATCCCGTCGAGACGCTGGCCGCGCTGCGCGACGGCCCGGACATCCGGGACGCGCTGGTGACCGAGCATGTCGCGGCGGACGGCAGGATCGTGCTGGTCTGCTACCTCACCGGCCCCGACCCGGCGCTCGGCACCGTCAAGATCCGGCAGTACCTCCTCACGGTGCTGTCCGACGCCTTGATGCCCGAGCACCTGTTCATCCTGGATGAGCTGCCCCGCACCCGCGACGGCGACTACGACCTCGACGCTCTCCCCGTCCCCGACGACGACGGCGACCCGGTCGACGACTATGCGCCGCCGAGCACGCCGATCGAACACCGTCTCGTCGCGATCTTCGAGGAGCTGCTCAGCGTGGAGCGGGTCGGCGTCCACGACACGTTCTTCGAGCTGAGCGGCTTCTCACTGCTGGCCACCCAGCTCGCCTCGCGCATCCGTGACACGTTCGGCATCGAGCTGTCGCTGCGGGACGTCTTCGGCTCGCCGACGGTGGAGAGCCTGGCCCAGTTGATCGTCCGCGCTCAGGGAGAGCTGTACGGCGCCGACGACCTCGAAGCGCTGCTGAACGAGATCGAGTCGGCAGGACCGGGAGCTTGAGGACGATGACCCAGGAAACCGAGCACCACACGCCGCTGGGCGCGACGGGCTGGATGCTGTGGCGCGAATGCGCGCTGCGCAGCACGGGGTTGCCGGCCGCGTGGTTCGCCGAGCTGTGCGACGCCGAGCTGGCCGCCGCGGCGGACCACCTGGATGAGCGCGCTCCGGCCACCCAGCAGCAGTGGGAGAAGGTCTGGGCCGCCGCCACCGACCGGCTGACCGCCGTGATGCGCCGGGCGTCCACCGATCCCCTGTTCCGCGAGGCGGTGGCCTGGCAGAACCCGCAGGTCGTCCGCGTCTGCCTGGACAAGGTGGCCGCGGGTGAGCCGCGCTCGCACCGCGAGGGCCGCCGCCACGAGCTCACCATCACGACATACCTGCAGCGCTACTCCCTCAAGAACGACACCGTCGGCTTTTTCGGCCCGCTCGGCTGGGCCCGGATCGGCGCGGATGACACCGGCCTGGAAATGACTCCGGGGCCCGGGTTGCTGTCCCGGCGCACCGCCTACTTCGAGGGCTGGGCTATCGACGCCGTGGCGGAGACGCTCGCGGCGCGTCCCGAGGTGTGGCCCTGGCTTCGTCCCACGACGGACGCGGCGGCGACGCTCACCGGAGGGGTGCTGCGGCTGCCGTTCCGCAAGCCGGTCCCGCTGCGGGCCGCCGAGCTGCGTGTCCTCGGACGCTGCGACGGCCGCCGCACCGTGCGCGACCTCGCGGGCGACCCGCCGGATCCGGCGATCGTCGCCGTCCTGCTACGGCTGTGCGAGCTCGGCGCGGTGCGCGTCGACCTGAACGGCAAGCTGGTCACCTGGCCCGAGCGGGAGCTGGCCGAGCGCATCGACCTGATCGCCGACGCCGCGGTACGCGCCCGCGCCCGGTCCTCGCTGGACGAGCTGGTCGGCGCGCGTGACGCCGTGTCGGCCGCGGCGGGGGACGCGGAGCGGCTCATGACGGCGCAGGGTGAGCTGGCCGAGACGTTCGAGCGGATCACCGGCCGGCAGGCCACCCGCCGCTCCGGTGGCGTGTACGCCGGCCGTACCCTCGTCTATGAGGACACCGTCCGCGACCTCGACGTGCGGCTGGGACGGAGGGTGACCGACGCGCTGGCCGCGCCGCTCGGGCTGATGCTGGACAGCGCGAGGTGGCTGACCGATGCCGTCGCCGAGCGCTACGAGGCGCGGGCGCGCGAGTCGTTCGACCGCGAGACGGCCCGCACGGGCTCTGCCACGATGCCGCTGCTGCAACTGCTGACCTCGGTCATGCCGGAGCTGGGCAGGCTCACGCTGACGCCGGGGTCGGAGATCGTGGACGAGGTCGTGGAGGAGTTCCGGCGGCGCTGGCTGCGGGTGATCGAGCTGCCGCCGGAGGAGTTCGGCTTGACGCGGGAGCTCCGGTTCACCGCCGGGGAGCTCGCCGGCCGGGTGGCGGCCGAGTTCGCCACGGGCGTGCCGCGCTGGAGCGCCGCGCACTGGTTCTCGCCGGACCTCATGCTCCTCACCGCCGACGAGGACGCGCTGGCCCGCGGCGACGTGGACTTCGTGCTCGGCGAGCTGCACTGCTCGGCCAACACGCTGGAGAACAAGGTGTTCGTCAACCAGCACCCGGACCCGCGCCGCCTGCACGAGGCCGCCGTCGCCAGCGGCCTGGACGAGCGCGTGGTGGTCGTCCCGCGCGCCGACTCGCCGCTGGCCACCACGCGGATGTCGCGCGCCGACGAGATGATGCTGTCCGGCTACACCTACCTGTGCATCGGCGCCGAGTCGTTCGAGCCGCCACCGGAGTCTCCGCTGGTCTCCGTGCTGGACCTGGTGGTGGAGCGGCGCGGGGACGACCTCGTCGTGCGGCATCGCTCCGGGCACGGCCGCGAGCACACGTTCACGGAGGCCGCGGGCGACCTGTTCAGCTCGCTGGTCGTCGACGCGTTCAAGCCGTTCGGCGGCGCGGCGCACAGCCCGCGCATCACCGTCGACCGGCTGGTCGTCAACCGCGAGGCGTGGACGTTCCCGGCCGCCGACGTGGCCTGGGCCTTCGTCAAGGACGAGCGGCGGCGTTACGTGCAGGGACGACGCTGGCGCGCTCAGCATGGCCTGCCGGAACGCGGCTTCGTCCGGGTGCCGACCGAGCGCAAGCCGATGGCCGTGGACTTCAGGAGCCTGTCGCTGGTGAACCTGCTCGGCAAGTCCATCCGCCGCAGCGCCGAAACCGGGTCCGGTACGGTCACGATCTCGGAGATGCTGCCGGACATCGACCGCCTGTGGCTGCGCGACGCCCGCGGCGCCCGTTACACCGCCGAGCTGCGCATCGTCGCGATGAAGCGCCCTTAGGGGTACGGCAGGGCAGCCCGGTCGACCTTGCCGGTGGTGGACAGCGGAATCGCCGGCAGGGTCTCGTACCGGGCGGGCACCATGTAGGCGGGCAACACCGTCCCGCACTCGTCCCGCACCAGCTTGGCGTCATAGCCGTTGCCCGCCACCACATAGGCGATCAGGAGATCCCCGAGCGTGCGATCGGCGACCAACCGCACCACCGCGTCCCGGACCCCCGTGCACCCGCGCAACACCGTCTCGATCTCCCCGAGCTCGACGCGCAGCCCGCGCAGCTTCACCTGCCGGTCGGCCCGCCCGAGGTACTGCAACTCGCCGTCACCTGTACGGCGGGCCAGATCCCCCGACCGGTACCAGCGAACGCCGTCCGCGACGACGAACCGCTCGGCCGTCAGGTCGTCACGGCCCAGGTACCCCACGCCGACCCCGCCGCCGGACACCCACATCTCGCCGGCCTCGCCGTCCGGCACCGCCACGCCGTACGCGTCGCGGAGCACGACGTCCAGATGCGGGAGCGGACGGCCGATCGGCGAGCGGTCGGGGCCCCGCAACGCCGCCTGGTCGAGCTCCTTGAAGGTGACGTGCACGGTGGTCTCGGTGATCCCGTACATGTTGACCACGACCGGCCTGCCGTCCTCGGGCAGCGCGTCCAGGAAGGCGGCGGTGACGTCCAGGTCCACGGCGTCCCCGCCGAAGATCACATAGCGCAGCGGCAGCGGCGGCCGTCCCGCGTCGGCGTGCGTCTCCACCAGCACGCGGAACACCGGCGGCACCTGGTTGAGCACGCTCACCCCTTCCCGGATCAGCAGCTCCAGGAACTCCACCGGGTCCACGGAGGTCTCGGCGTCCACGATCACCAGGGTCGCGCCGGTGGCCAGCGCCCCCCACAGCTCCCACACCGAGAAGTCGAAGTTGATCGAGTGGAACAGCGTCCACCGGTCGTCCGCCCCGACGTCGAACAGCGGCAGCGCGGCGTCGAGCAGGCTCAGCACGTTCGCGTGGGTGAGCACGCAGCCCTTCGGCCGCCCGGTGGAGCCGGAGGTGTAGATCACGTAGGCGAGGTCGCCGGGGGTCAGCGCGGGCAGCCCGTCCGCCGGTGCCGGCTCGTGGCCCCAGACCGGCACGTCGCCGCCCACCGTGTGCCGAATCCCGGATTCGTCCACCATGAGCCGCAGCCGCTCGGCCGGATACCGCGGATCGAGCGGCACATACGCCGCGCCCGCCAGCATGATCCCGAGCACCGCCACCGGAACGTCGGCCGACCGGCTCACCCGCAGCCCCACCAGCTCCCGGCGCCGCACACCCCGGCGCACGAGCTCGGCGGCGAGCCCCCGGGCCGCGGCGTCCAGCTCCGCGTAGGTCAGGCGCTCCGCACCGCAGACGACCGCGATCCGGTACGGCTGCCGCGCGCACACCTCCGCGAACAACGCGGGAAGCGAGTCGTTCACAGGAGCACCCCGTCACCCGTCACCAGCTCCGCCACCGACATCCCCGGCCGCGCGACGACCGCGCGCAGCAGCGTGAGGTAGCGATCCAGCATCCCGCGCACGGTCGCCGCGTCGAACAGATCCGTGCTGTACTCCAGCAACACCGTGATCGTCTCCTCACGCGGCCCGGAGCCCGCGTCCTGGAAGCGGTCCTCGGCATGCGGGATGATCACCGCGTTCAGGTCGAACTTGGCCGAGCGGTTGTGCGCGTTCAGCACCTCCAAGCGCACGTCGGGCAGCCGCAGTCTCGGCATCGGCGTGTCGAGGAAGCTGAACATCACCTGGAACAACGGCGTGTGGCTCAGGCTCCGCGCCGGTCGCAGGTGCTGGACGAGCTTCTCGAACGGCATGTCCTGGTGTGCGTACGCCTCCAGGCAGGTGTCACGGACCCGCTCCAGCAGTTCCGGGAAGGCCGGGTCCCCGGACAGGTCCACCCGCAGCAGAACGGTGTTGATCATCATGCCGAGCAGGTTCTCCAGCTCGGCCCGCTGCCGGTTGGCGATCCCGCTGCCGATGACGATGTCCTGCTGGCGGCTGTCGCCGTACAACAGCATCGCGAACACCGCGAACATGGTCATGAACAGGGTGGCGTCGTGGTCCCGCCCGAGCTCGCGCAGTCGCCGCGCGAGGCCGTCCTCGATGACCAGGACCTCCTCACCACCGCGCAACGTCGGCGCGGCGGGCCTGGGCCGGTCGGTGGTGAGTCGCAGCAGGGGCGGCGCGCCGTCGAGCCGGCGGCGCCAGAAGTCCAGCAGGGTCGTCAGCCGCTCCCCCGCGATCGCGCGGCGCTGCCAGTGCGCGAAGTCGGCGTACTGGACGGGCAGCTCGGGCAGACGTGGCTCGCGGCCGGTGGCGTGCGCCTCGTACAGCTCCAGGAAGTCGCGCAGGAACACCCCTTGTGCCCACCCGTCGTGGATCATGTGGTGCTCCACGACGACCAGCACGTACTCCTCGGCCGCCAGCCGGACCAGGGACACGCGAAGCAGCGGGCCCTCCGCCAGGTCGAACGGCTCCTGTCCCGCGGCCAGGATGTAGTCGCGGATCCAGGCGTCGCGCTCGTGCTCGGGCAGCCCGGTCCGGTCGAGCGTGGTCACCGGGATGCCGCGTGGCTCGTGCACGTGCTGCACCGGCTCGCCGTCGAAGTCGGGGAAGGTCGTGCGGAGGATCTCGTGCCTGACCTCCAGGTCGGCCAGCGCCCGGGTGACCGTCTCCAGGTTCACCTTGCCGTACAGGCGCATGGCCCGGGGGACGTTGTAATTGGTGCTGTCCGGCTCGACCTGCTGCAGGAACCAGATGCGTTCCTGGACGAACGACAGGGGCAGCGGCTGGTCCCGCGGGGCGGGCGGCACCGGCCCGGATCGGGTGGGCGCGGCGCCGGGAAGGCGGGCCGCGAGGGCGGCGAGCGTGGGCGACTCGAAGACCGCGCGCAACGGCAGGTCCAGCCCGAGGGTGTCGGCCACGCGGGCCAGCACCTTGGTGGCCTGCAGCGAGTGGCCGCCGAGCGCGAAGAAGTCGTCGTGCCGCCCCACCTCCGGCACTCCCAGCACCTCGCGCCAGATCTCCGCCAGCGCGCGCTCCTCCGGCGTCCGCGGCGGCTCGGCCGGGCCCTCCCGCACGGGGGCGGGATCGGCCATGGGCAGCCCGGCATAGTCGATCTTGCCGTTGACGGTCCGGGGCAGCGCGGCCAAGGGGACATAGTGGGCCGGGACCATGTACCCGGGGAGGACGGCGCGCAGAGACGCGCGCAGTTCCTCGGCGGGCAGGGCAGGCGTCACGTAGGCGATCAGGTGCTCTCGCAGGGTCACCGCCGCGTCGGCGACGCCGGGCAGGCGGCGCAGCGCCGACTCGATCTCGCCGAGCTCGACGCGGTAGCCGTTCAGCTTGATCTGGCGGTCGGCGCGGGCCACGAACGCCAGCGAGCCGTCCGGCAGGTGCCTGACCAGGTCGCCCGTCCGGTACAGCCGCCCGCCCGCGGGGCCGAACGGGTCGGCCACGAACCTCTCCGCCGTCAGCGCCGGCCGATGGAGATAGCCGTGGGCCAGCCCGATGCCACCCAGATACAGCTCACCCACCACTCCGGCCCGCACCGGCCGGCACGCCTCGTCGAGCACGTAGGCGCGGGTGTTCGCGATCGGACGGCCGATGGGGGCCGCGGCGCCCGTCAGCTCGCCGGACGTGGCCACGATCGTGGCCTCCGTGGGCCCGTAGGTGTTGACCAGCCGCACCCGGTCGCCGGCCCGTTCCCGCCAGGCCGCGACCCGATCCGGCAGAGCGCGCTCGCCACCGATGATGACGAGCCTCAGGGTTTCCGGCAGTACGGCTTCGCCGTCCTCCAGCGCTCCCACCAGGTCGTGCCAGAACGCGGTCGGCAGATCGAGCACGGTCACCGCCTCCGCCGCGCAGGCCCGCAGGAACCCGGCCGGGTCGGCCAGCATGCGGTCCGTGCGCAGGACCAGGCAGGCGCCCTGAGCCAGGGCGGGGTAGATCTCCTCGGCGCTGGCGTCGAACCCGATCGAGGCGAACTGGAGGATCCGGTCGGCCGGGCCGATCCCGTACATCCCGGCGGCGTGCAGCGTGTGATTGGTCAGGGCCGCGTGCGGGACCGCCACCCCCTTCGGCGTCCCCGTCGAGCCTGAGGTGTAGATCACGTATGCCGTGTCGGAGGGCTTCATCCGTGGCGGCGTCGTCGGCTGCCGCCGGATCTCCGGCCGGTCCGCGTCGAGCAGGATCACCGGGGCTTCCGGCAGCTTGTCTCTCAGGGCACGCTCGCTCAGCACGCCCGTCACGGAGGCGTCGGCGAAGGCGGTGGCGACCCGCTCCGGGGGGTTGAGGGGATCGAGCGGGACATAGGTCGCTCCCGCCTTGACGACCGCGAGCAGCGCCTCGACCATGGCCGGGCCCTTGTCCAGATATATCCCCACCCGTGTTCCTGGGCTGACCCCCCTCTCGCCGAGCAGGTGCGCGAGCTGGTTGGCGCGCTCGTCCAGCTCCCGATAGGAGACCCGCTCGCCGCCCGCCACGACGGCCGTCGCGTCCGGTGTCCGGGCGGCCTGCCGTTCGAACAGCTCCGCCACGGTCGTGCTCGTGTCCACGGCGCGATCCGTGGCGTTCCACTCCCGCAGGACCCGCACGCGCTCGGCCCCCGTCGCGGGCAGCAGCGTGCCGAGCCGGGTCTCCGGATCGCCGGCGGCGGCCTCCAGCAGCGTCAGGAAGGTCTCCGCGAACCGCTCCGCTCCCGGGCCGTCGAACACGCTGGTCCGGTATCGGAGCAGGCCGCGGACCTCGCCGTCGATCTCGGACAGCGACACCTCCACGTCGAACGCGCTCTCCCGGGGTTCGACCGGCAGCGACTCGGCCACCAGACCGCCGCCGAAGGCTCTGCGCACCCCCGCGTGGCCGAGCAGCACCGCGGGGAAGCGCGCCAGGTCGGCGGCGCTCGGCTGGTTGAACACGAACATCGTCTGGAACAACCCGCGGCGCGCGTGCCGCTCGGCCAGGAGCGCGCTGGGCAGGCTCTGGTGCTCGATCGCGCCGATGACCTGGCTTCTGGTCTCCTTCAGCAGGTGCCGGAAGGTGAGCCGTCCGTCGGCGCGGCTTCTGATCGGCACCGGGTTCATGAGGTAGCCGACGATCTCCGCGAAACCCGGTCCGGTGCGGGCGGCCACCGGCGTGCCGACCACGATGTCGTCCTGGCCCGTCAGCCGGTGCAGCAGTGCCTGGAAACCGGCGAGCAGCAGCACGTTCAGCGTGACGCCTTCTTCCGCCGCGCATCGCTTCAGCCTGCCGATCAGCGCGCTGTCGATCCTGAAATGCCGGGCCTGACCGCGATCCGATGCGTTGTCCGCGTTCCACGACGCGAGCTCCAGCGGAGGAGCGCCGTCGCCGATCCGCCGGCTCCAGTAGCGATCCAGCTCACGTCCGGCCGGGCCGGAGAGCAGCGCGTCCTGCCACGCGAGCACGTCCGTGACGTCCGCGCCGGGCGGTGCGAGCTCGGCGGGCGGGCCGCCCGCCCGTTCCGTGTACAGCGCCGCGAGCTCACGGCCGAGGATCATCGTCGACCAGAAGTCCGTCACGATATGGTGCGCCGTCACCAGGACCACGTGCTCGTCGCTCGCGCGCCGGTACAGGCGCAGTCGCACGAGCGGGCCGGAGGCGAGGTCGAACGGCCGGTGGGCGTCCTCGGCCAGCCGCGCCCGCAGCGCCTCGTCGTCGAGCCCGTCCACCTCGACGTGCTCGAAGGCTCCCGGCAGGTTCGGCAGGGCCACCCGTACGGGCTCGCCGTCCTTGCCGGTGAAGGCCGCCCGCAGCGCGTCGTGCCGGGACACGAGCGCGTCGAAGGCCGCCCGCAGCGCGAGCGGGTCGAGCGGGCCGCTCAGCCGGAACGCCGCCACCGTGGTGTGCGCGGTGCTCTCCGGTGCCAGCTGCTGCAGGAACCACAGGGTGCGCTGGCCGGGGGTGAGCCGCGTCGTCGTCTCAGGCACCGCCGGTGCCGTGGTGTGCGGGTCCGGTACGGCCTCGCCGTCCGCGGACGCGGCGATCCGGGTGGCGACCTCGGACAGCGCGGCGCCGCTGAGGATGTCGGCGAGGGGCAGGCGCAACCCCAGCTCGGTCTCCACGTCCTGCTGGAGCTGCTGCGCGCCCAGCGAGTCCAGCCCGGCGGCCAGCAGCGGCAGGTCCGGCGTCAGGTCGTCGGCGGGCACGGCGCAGAGGGCGGCGAGCCGGGCGCGCAGGTAGTCCTGGACGGCCCCGGCACGCCGGTCGCCGGGCATGGCGAGCAGCGCCTCCCGGGTGAGACCGGCGGCGGACACGTCCATCGCGTCGGGGTCGCTTTCGCTCCTGCCGATCTCGGGCAGGTCTCCTGCCAGCAGTCGCTGACGGCAGGCGTCACGCCGTACCTTGCCGCTGGTGGTCTTGGGCAGAGCGCCGGCGGGGATGGCCACGACCAGTACGGCGCTCACCCCGTGCTCCTCCGCGACCCGGTGGCGGATCGAGCGGGAGACGGCGGCGATGTCCACGTCACCGGCGTCCCTGGCGAGCTCGTACACCAGGGCCAGCCGGTCCTCGACGAGGAAGGCGGCGACCCCGCCGGGACGCACGGCGGCGTGGGCCCGCTCGGCGGTGGCCTCGAGGTCCTGGGGGTAGTGGTTGCGGCCCCGGATGATGATCAGGTCCTTGATCCGGCCGGTGACCACGAGCTCGCCGTCGCGCAGGAAGCCGAGGTCGCCGCTCCGGAGGTAGTCGGACCCAGCGGCGAGCTTCGCCTGGAAGACCTCGCGGCTCAGGTCGGGACGGCCCCAGTAGCCTCCTGCCACGCTGGGGCCGCGTACCCAGATCTCGCCGACCTGACCGGGCGGGCAGGGGCGGCAGGTGCCGGGGTCGACGATCTCGACGCTCTGGTCGGGTGCGCTTCGGCCGCTGCTGACCCGGTCGTCCACGGAGTCGTCCACGGAGTCGTCCACGGTGGAGGCGAAGCCGCCGGTGACGATGAGCGTGGCCTCGGCGAGGCCGTAACAGGGGAAGAAGGACTCCTTGGAGAAACCGGCGGGTGCGAAGGCGTCGGCGAAGCGTTCGAGGGTGGCGCGGCGGACGGGTTCGGCGCCGTTGAAGGCGACCCGCCACGAGCTGAGGTCCAGGCGGTCCCGCTCGCTCGCCGTGGTCTTGCGCACGCACAGGTCGTAGGCGAAGTTGGGGCCGCCGCTGACCGTCACACCCACCCGCGACAGCGTCTCCAGCCAGCTCAGCGGCCGCCGCAGGAAGTCGAGGGGAGACATGAGCCAGACGGGGAAGCCCGCGTAGAGCGGCTGGAGGAGACCGCCGATCAGGCCCATGTCGTGGTAGGGAGGCAGCCAGCTCATGCCGCGGCTGTCCTCGGTGGTGCCGAAGAACTCGTGGATGAGCCGGGAGTTGTGCAGCAGGTTGCCGTGGGAGAGGATCACGCCTTTGGGCTCGGCGGTGGAGCCGGAGGTGTACTGCAGCACGGCGGTGGAGGAAGCGGTCGCCTCGGGCGGCCGCCATTCGGCGGCGTCCGAGGCAGGTGCGTCGGTGGCGATCCAGGCCGGCTGCCCGGGCAGGCTGCCGGCCAGGGGCAGCAGCGGAGTGACGGTGAGCGCCGCGCGAGGGTCGGCGTCCGTGACGGTGGCCAGCAGGCGCGGCAGCGTGCGGTCCAGCCGGAGCGGGTCGGGAGGGAACGTGGGGACGGCGACCACACCGGCGTACAGGCAGCCGAAGAACGCCGCGAGGAAGTCCACGCCGGGCGGGTAGAGCAGCAGCGCCCGATCACCCTCGGCCAGGCCCGCCCGCCGCAGCCGGACCGCGATCGCGCGGGCCCGGAGGTCCAGCTCGCCGTAGGTGAGGGGGGTTTCGGCACCGTCTTCGGCGAGGAAGACGTGACCGACCTGCTCGGGCCGGCGGACAGCCCGCCACCGGAGCAGCCACGCCAGCGTCTCCACCTCGGCGACCGTGCGAACGTTGGGGAAGTCTCCTCTGGTCACTGGCCCTGTTACCTCCGCGGCGCGGGTTCAGTAGATGATGCGGTTGTCGGCAGCCGGCCGCCATGCGCGAGAGCCGCGAAGGTTGCGGGTGATGTTGAGGCGTTTGAGCCAGCGGTCGGACCCGTCGTAGCGAGGACGGAAGGACTTGCGGCCGTGCACGGCCCGGAAGTTGTCGATGAACACGCAGTCGCCGGGACGCAGGCTGACGTCCTTCATGTTGGCTTCGATCTGGTCGCACAACCCCTGGAAGGCACGCAGCGACGCCTCGGACCAGCCCTCGGTCTTCATGTGGTACGGGTCGAGCGCCATGTACGGCTGCGCGCGGTCGCCGAACAGGACGGGCCGCCTGACCGGATCGTCGTTCCAGGACTGGATGAGCGCGAAGCTCCTGGCCCGGAGCCGGTCGATGGTCGGGTCGCCGGTGGACTCGGTGGCGTTCTGCGGCAGGTGCGAGTTGTCGGGCATCTGCGTGAACTCGGCGGCGAACAACGTCTCGACGTCGATGGCCGGCCAGTCGAGGTCGGCGGCGTCGCAGACCATGGTCTCGACGGCGTCGGGGTTCTTCAGGCACATGAGCGCCACGTAGTCGCCCCGGCAGGGGTGGAAGGCGTCCTCGGTGTGCCAGGACAGGTGCTGCAGGCTGTTGGAGCCGATCTCGTAGTGCTCGTGGCCCTTGATGGGGAGCACGTCGTGCATGATCCGGCCGTCCTGCTGGGTGGCCCAGCCGAACACGTCGCCGAGCACGGAGCCGCACAGGAGGAAGAACACCTCCTGGGGGAAGGCCGGGGAGTCGTACTGGCTGTCGCGCCAGTGCTCGGGGGTGTGCCCGAGCTGCGCCTCGTCGACGTCGAGCCCGGAGATCACGCACAGGGCCGAGGGTTCCCCGATCCGGTACTCCTCCAGGAACTCCAGCACGTGGACCGGCAAGGACCGGGCGAGCACCGGCGCCCGGCGGATCAGCTCGGGGTTCTCGACCGTGTCATAGGCCTTGGCGATCTCGGCGATCATCGGGGACAGCTCCGCGTTGTCCTCCGGTGTCAGCGTCAAACGGCGCACCGCGGTTCCCTTCCATGTCGGTGACATTCCGGAGTGTAGGAGCCATCCGCGTCCCGCATGGGTCCCCGTTAGAGGGGACATCCGGGCGAGCGGCGTCCTCGTTAGCTTTGCTGGTGGAGCGTAAGGAGAGGACTTCATGAACCCGTTCGATGACCCCGATGGCAGCTTCACGGTGCTCGTCAACGACGAGGACCAGCACTCGCTGTGGCCGGCGGCGCTGGACGTCCCCGCCGGGTGGCGGGTCGTGCACGGCGAGGACACGCGGCAGGCGTGCCTGGACTACATCGAGGCCAACTGGACGGACCTGCGCCCGCGCAGCGCCCGTCGCGAGCACCTCGCGAGTACCGCTCACGAGTAGGAGTGGCGATGACCGACGCAGGAGCACCGCGATGCATCCACGAGATGGTGGCCGAGCAGGTCGCACGCACGCCTGACCGGATCGCGGTCAGTTTCCGCGGCAGCACCCTGACCTTCCGCCGGCTCGACGAGGCCGCGGAGGCTCTGGCGTCGCGCCTGCGAGCGGCCGGGGTCGGCAGCGGGTCGGTGGTCGCGGTGGTCCTGGGCCGCACGCCGGAGCTCATCGTCACCTTGTACGCGATCCTCAAGGCGGGCGGCGCCTACCTCTATCTCGACCCGGCGGAGCCGTCCGGCCAGCGGGAGCAGATCGTGTGCGACGCGCGGGCCCGGTTCGCCGTCGTCGGCTCGCGCTTCGGTGAGCAGGCGCCGGACGTGGAGCACATCCTCTACGTCGAGCCCGAGATGACCGAGGCGAGCGCACCTGAGCCGGCCGGAACGGCGCGGCCGCTCCACCCCGACACCCCCGTCTACGTCTGCTACACCTCGGGCTCCACCGGCGAGCCCAAGGGCGTCGTCGTCCCCCACCGCGCGGTCTGGCGGCTGATCAACGCTCCCGGCTGGATCGACGTCCGCGACGACGACGTCTTCCTGCAACTGACCCGGGTCGGCTTCGACGTCTCCACCTTCGAGATCTGGATGCCGCTGGTGAAGGGGTGCAGGCTGGCGCTCGCACCGACCGGGCACGCCGACCTCGAGGAGATCGTGGCGACGCTCCGCGACGAAGGCGTCAGCGTGTTGTGGCTGACGACCGGCCTGTTCCACAAGATCGTCACCCATCACCTCGACGGGCTGTCCGGCATCCGCCACCTGCTGGCCGGAGGCGACGTGCTGTCTCCCGCGCACGTCCAGCGGGTGATGGCCGCCTACCCGGATCTGGTCTTCACCAACGGCTACGGCCCGACGGAGAACACCACGTTCAGCACGTGCTGGACCACCCGCGACAGCGGCGACGCGACGCGCGTGCCGATCGGCGTGCCCATCGACGGCAGCACCGGCAGGGTCCTGGACGAACGGCTGCACGAGGTCCCCCACGGGGACGTCGGCGAGTTGTGGGTCGGCGGCGACGGCGTCGCCACCGGCTACCTCAACCGGCCCGGCGCGACGGCCGAGCGCTTCGTCGCCGACCCCGACCCGTCCAGGCCGCCGGGCAGCCGCATGTACCGCACCGGCGACCTGTCGCGCTGGACCGAGGACGGCGTGCTGGACTTCCTCGGCCGCTCCGACCGGCAGGTCAAGATCCGCGGCTACCGGGTCGAGCTGAGCACGGTGGAGATGGAGCTGCTCAGGCAGCCGGGCGTCGAGCAGGCCGCCGTCCTCACCCGTACCAACGGGGCCGGTGACACCCGCCTGATCGCCTACGTGGCCGTGGGTGACATGGATCCGGCCGAGTGGACCTCCTTCGGTACGGCGCTGCGGGAGAAACTCATCGCGACCGTCGCCGCCCACCTGGTGCCGTGGGCGGTGATCGTGGTGAGGGACATCCCGCTCAACCCGAACGGCAAGGTGAACCGCTCGGCGCTGCCCACCGAGAAGATCCCCCGCAACGTCTGGAACGACTACGTCGAGCCGGACCGCCCGGTCGAGCGCCGCCTGGCCGAGATCTGGAGCGACGCGCTGGACGTCGAGCCGATCGGGGTGGACGACAACTTCTTCGACCTGGGCGGGCACTCGCTGCTCGCCGCCGAGCTGCTGTCCGCGCTCCAGGCCGAGTTCGACGTCAACCTGCCGGCCCGCATCCTCTACCTGCGGCCGACGATCGCCGCCCTCGCCGAGGAACTGCTCCTGAGGCAGGAGCCCGGCACGACCAGGAAGGAGAGCGCGGATGCAGGGACCCAGTAGCACCGGCGAGCAGGCCGCGGCCGGCTGCCCAGTCGGCACCGCCGCGCGAGGGCTGGCCGACCCGATGCTCTACGCCGATCTCGACTTCCGCTTCCGCGAGAAGTGGGCGGACCTGCGCAACCATGACCACCTGGACTGGGAGCAGATCGACGAGCGGAACGGGTTCTGGTCGGTGGTGAAATACCACGACGTCGACCGGGTGCTGCGCGACGCCCAGACGTTCACCTCCGAACGCGGCACGCTCCTGAACATCCTCGGCGTCGAGGACCCGGCGGGCGGCAGGCAGATCGCCGCGACCGACCCGCCCCGGCACACGATCATGCGGGCCCGCCTGCAGAAGGCGCTGGCCATCAAGTCCATCGAGGCGCAGCAGGACCTGATCCGCGACCTGGTCCTGGAGGTGATCTCCCCGCTCGCCGACGGCGGTCCGTTCGACTTCGCCCAGGCCATGCTGGCGCTGCCGGTCGCGGTGGGCGGGGAGTCCATGGGCCTCCCCCGGGCCGACTGGCCCTGGCTCGGACAGCTGCTCAACGCCTCGATCGCCGCCGAGGATCCGGAGTACCGGGTACCCGGCGGCGCGCAGGCCACCCTGGACCAGGCGCACCGCGAGTTGTTCGCCTATTTCCAGGACATCTACAAGGAGCGCCGCCGCAACCTCGGCGACGACCTCATCAGCATCCTGATCACCACCGAGGTCGACGGGCGCACCATGTCGCCCGGCGAGGTCATGTCCAACTGCTACAGCGTGCTGCTGGGCGCCGTGGTCACCACCCCGCACTCGCCGAACTACATGATGACCGAGCACATCGGCGACGGCCTGCTGGACCGGTGGGCGGCCGATCTGAGCGTCACCCCCACCGCGGTCGAGGAGGGCCTGCGCCTCGGCTCCCCGGTCAGCCACTTCATGAGGTACGCCGTCCAGGACACCGAGGTGCGCGGCACCAGGATCAAGGCCGGTCAGGCGGTGGTCTCCTGGCTCGGCGCGGCCAACCGCGACCCCGAGGTCTTCCCGGACGCCGAGACGTTCGACCTGCGCCGCAAGCCCAACAAGCACCTCGCCTTCGGGATCGGCCCGCATTACTGCGTCGGCCACACCGTCGCCCGGGTCACCCTGCGCATCCTGTTCAACCAGCTGCTGTCGCGCTTCACCGCCTTCGAGCCGGCCGGCGAGCCCGTCCGCCTGCACTCCAACTTCATCTCCGGCTTCAAGCACCTGCCGATCACCGCTAAGACGCTCTGACTCCCGGAGGGCCGCTCATGGCAAACCGCCCGAAGCGCCGCAACCCATGGCTGCCGCACGAGCCGTCGGCCACGGCGACCGGCCGGGTCTTCCTGATCCCGTACTCGGGCTGTGGCGCCAGCATGTACCGCCAGTGGCCGCGGCGGCGCGGCGGTGTCGAGTTCCTGCCCGTCGAACTGCCCGGCCACGAGACCCGCTTCGCCGAGCCGAACTTCGAGACCTACCAGGAGCTCGCCAAGAGCATGGTGATCGGGCTCGAGGACCATCTCGACGTGCCGTTCGGCTTCTTCGGCCACTGCGGGTCCGCTCTGGCGGCCTACGAGGTGTCGGCCGAGCTGATCAGGAGCGGCATGCCCGCGCCCGCCCGGGTCTACGTCTCCTCGGAGGTGGCGCCGCAGGACGGGCCCGCCGGGCGGTTCCTGTCCATGGACGACGCCGGGCTCGGCGCCGAGCTGGAGAAGTTGATCACCCAGCTCGGGGGGAAGCCCAGCGCGGAGCTCATCGAGCTCTACCTGGAGGTGTTACGGGCCGACGTCGAGACCAACAAGCGGTACGTGATGCCGGAGCCGTACCGGCTGTCGTGCCCGATCACGGCGATCGGCTGGACCGAGGACGACGAGATCCCGTTCTCGACCATGGGCGGATGGGGGGAGTGCGGCGAGACGACCTCCGTGCTCCTCGACGGCCGCCACCACCGCTTCATCGAGGCGCCCGAGGATCTGCTGGACGTGATGTGCTCAGGGCTGAGCGCCGCGTAAGGACGGGTTAGGAAGGACGGGCAGGTGCGGCACGGCGACCCCCGCTGGCTCAAGCGTTTCGGGCGTGGCACGCCCGCCGAGGTCCAGTTGCTCTGTTTCCACCACGCCGGCGGCAGCGCGGCGATGTACCGGCACTGGCCGCAGCTCGTGCCGGGCTACGTCGAGCCGATCGCGGTGCAGCTTCCCGGCCGGGCCGACCGGTTCGCCGAGCCGCCGTTCGATCGGATGGCGCCGCTCGTGGACGAGCTGATCGCGGTGATCAAGCCCTTGCTCGACCGTCCGTTCGCCTGCTACGGCGTCAGCATGGGCGCGCGGGTGGCCTGGGCGCTCGCGCACGAGCTGCGGGAACGCGCGCTGCCGCTGCCGCGCGTGTTGTTCGTGGCGGCCAGCATCGCCCCCTGCCTGGACGACGGCACCTGGGCGTGGGAAGACCGCGAGGACGGCCTGGAGGGCTACGTGCGCGAGATGGGCGGCACGCCGGCGGAGGTGCTGGCCGAGCCCGAGCTGCTCGCGGGCCTGCTGCCCACGCTGGGCGCGGACCTCACCGTGCTCAGCACGCACGGCTTCCACCCGGACAAGCCGCTGGAGGTGCCGATCCGCGCCTTCGCCGGCACCGAGGACATCGAGTCGCCGCCGCCGCGGATGGACGGCTGGCGCGTGGAGACCGCGGCGCGTTTCGACCTCGACCCGGTGCCCGGCGGGCACTTCTTCGACTCCGCCGGCGAGCAGCAGGTGATCAGGACCATCAGCCACGACCTCGCCTGAGCGGTACGGCCCGGCCCGGGCCGTACCGCTCGGCTCAGGTACGAGGGGTCACCACGCAGGGCAGCGAGGTGAACCCGCACTGGTGCGGCGAGTGTGACCGCCGGGCGTTGGCCAGGTCGATCTCGTACGAGGAGATCAACGCCCCGATCTCCTCCAGCGCGATCCGCATCTCCAGCCTGGCCAGCGCGGCCCCGAGGCAGTGGTGCGGCCCGTGCCCGAAGCTGATCATCCGTTTGGTCTCGCGGTCCAGGTCGAAGGTGTCCGGGTCGGGGAACACCCGCCGGTCCCGGTTGGCCGAGGCGGGCAGCAGCGCGATCCGGGCGCCCTTGGGCATCCGGACGCCGTGCATGACGGTGTCCTCGGTCAGCACGCGCGCCACCATCTGGCTGGAGGAGTCGTAGCGCAGCGTCTCGGCGGCCCAGTCGTCGGCCCGCCCGTTGAGCCCCGCCCGCTGCACGTCGGGCCGGAGCCAGCCGTGGTACCACGCGTTGCCGAGCGTCTTGCCGGTGGACTCGTTGCCCGCGCCGATCATCACGAACAGGAAGGCGACGATCTGCGCGTCGGTGAGCCTGGCACCGCCGACCTCCGCCGCGATCATGGCCGAGGTCAGGTCGTCGCCGGGGCGGCGGCGCAGCGAGGTCACCAGGACGACGAAGCGGCTCGCCAGGCGCAGGGCGGCCATGGCCGAGTCCGGGCTGCGCCCGTCCGAGCCGTCCACGTGGTGGTTGAGCAGGTCGGTGTCGGCGCGTACCACGTCCCACTCGTCGGCGGGGAAGCCGAGCATCTCGCAGAGGACGTCGTTCGGCAGCGCCGCGGCGTAGTCGGCGCAGAAGTCGAACGTCGGCTCGTCCCACAGCCGCTCCAGCCGGGCGCGGGCCAGCTCGCGGATGCGGGGTTCGAGCGCGGCCATGCGGCGGGGGGTGAAGGCCGAGGCCACCAGCCCTCGATAGAGGCCGTGCTCGGGAGGGTCCATGGACAGGAACAGGCTCGTCTTCTTCGCCTGCGGCCCCCACAGCTCCGGCTCCAGCGAGATGCCGTGGCTGTTGGAGAAAAGGTGCGGCTCACGCAGCGCGGCGTGGACGTCGGCGTGGCGTGACAGCGCCCAGAAGTCGCGCTCCTCGTTGCGATAGACCGGCGCGTGCTCACGCATCCACGCGTAGACGGGATGCGGATCCTCCTGCACCTTGAAGTCGAACGGATCGTAATGCGGCATCAACACTCCACTGCTGCTCACGGCGACTGTACGGCGGGGCCACGCGCTCGTCGCGTCCCCGGAACCTGGGGCCTGGCGAGTCGTGACCGGTGGAGGGCCCCAGTGGCTACACTCGCTGCCCATGACAGACATGGACGAGCACGATCGGCCCTGGCCGCCCGTCGCGGGCGACGAGACCGCGACCCTCCTGGGTTTCCTCGACTACCAGCGCGCGACGCTGGCCTGGAAGTGCCGGGGCCTGGACACCGCGGGCCTGACGGCGACGGTCGGCGCCTCGTCGATGACGCTGGGCGGGCTGCTCAAGCACCTGGCCTACGTGGAGGACGACTGGTTCTCCCGAGCGCTGCACGGCCGGGACCGCTCCGCTCCGTGGAACACCGTGGACTGGCGCGCCGACCAGGACTGGGAGTGGCACTCCGCCGCCGGCGACACCCCGGACGAGCTGTTCGCGCTGTGGCAGAAGGCCGTGGACCACTCCCGCGAGGCGGTCGCCGAGGCACTGGAGGACGGCGGGCTGGACCGCCCGGCCCAGCGCGCCTGGCCCAACGGCCAGGCGCCGAGCCTGCGCTGGATCGTGGTCCACATGATCGAGGAGTACGCACGCCACAACGGTCACGCCGACCTCCTCCGGGAGTCGGTGGACGGGGAGACGGGAGAGTAACCGGGGTTCACGGCTTTCGCGCGGACATCTCCGTGTACGACTGGACCAGTGTCCGCGCCGCCGACTCCACCGTGTCGTACGGGCGCGCCAGGGACACCCGGATGAACCGGAGACCGCTGTCCGAGTCGGCCCAGTGGAACGGCGCGCACGGCAGCACGTGCACCCCGCGCCCGACCATGTCCTTGTACAACAGCGACGAGTCCGGCCCGTGGGAAGGCAGCTCGATCCGCGCGACGCTGATCTGCGAGGCGGGGTCGGCCAGCCGCAGATCGACCTCGCCGATCGTCTCCCTGAGCACCGTCCGGTTGCGCGTCACCAGGTCGCGGGCGCGCTCGTAGCCGCCGTTCACCCAGTCGCCGGCGAGGTTCGCGATGAGGAGCAGGACCACCGGCGAGGCGGACAGCAGCGACTCGGAGAACGCCCGGTCGATGGGCAGCTTCGTCCGCGCGCTGTAGGCCAGCAGCCCGATCTTGAGTTCGTGCGTCGGCCACAGCTTGCCGGTGTCCTCGATCACGATCCAGTCGGCGCCCGCCTCGTCGAGGACGGCGTAGGTGTCGTACTGCGCGTCGCGCACCTGCCCGCGGAAGCTGGCGTCCACGATGATGATCTGGCCGTGCCGTACGGCGTGCTCGGCGAGCGAGCGCAGATGGCCTTCGGGGGTGACCAGCCCGGTCGGGTTGTTCGGGTGCGTCACCACGATGGCGCTGACCGGCGGCCCCGGCCAGCTCATGTCGAGCAGCTCCTCCTCCGCCAGGGGCACCAGCTTCAGCCCGCGGGTGACGAGCAGGTCGGCGATGTTGTCGAAGGTGGGGTGCAGCACGGCGACGGTCGACCCGGCGGGCAACGCCCGCGCCACGATGTCGGTGGCGAGCGTCGAGGAGTAGCAGCTCAGGATGCGACCGGTGCCGACCGGGGCGCTGTGCTGCCCGATCGCCTTCAGGAACGTGGCGTGCGCCTCGCGTTCGATGTCGGGGAATGGACGGCGGGACGCTTCGGCGAACATCTCCGGGATCCGGGCGACGATGGCCGCCTGCTGCTCGGAGAGGACCAGCCTCGCGTGACCGTCGGTTAGGTTGAGGCCGCCATCGACGTCGGTCAGCGCGTCGACTTCCATCGTGGTGAGGTTGCCAACCTCGATCATCTGTGGCCCTCCCAGCGGCATGACATGGGGCTTCGCGGCATATGCCGCCGCAGCGGCAGCCTAGGTCGAGCCACGGTCGCGCACCTGTCCCCTCTACTGGGGACCTCACGGGGATCTGCCCGGGAGGCGGGGGCTGAGAGAATCCGGGCATGAAGCTCACCGCGCGGGCACTCAACCGGGCCACACTCGATCGGCAGCTCCTGCTGCGGAGGGAGCCGCTGGAGGTGGCCGAGGCCGTGCGCCGCGTGATGGCGTTGCAGGCGCAGCAGGCGGCCTCGCCGTATGTCGCGCTGTGGAACCGCGTCGCCGACCTGGACCTCGCCGACCTCGACGCCGCCTTCTCGAGCTACACGGTCGTGCGGGGGACGATGATGCGGATGACGCTGCACGCCGTGCACGTCGACGACTATCCGGCCTTCCGCGACGCCATCGAGCCGACCATGTACGCCACCCATCTGAACGGCCGCTTCACGCCGCGCGGCCTCACCGTCGAGGCGGGGCGGATCCTGGTCAGGGACCTGCTGGAGTTCGCCGCTGAGCCGCGGACCGTGGAGGAGATGAAGGACTGGCTGGAGCCACGCCTCGGCGGGCTGTCGGCGGCGGGGGTGTGGGCGATCCTGCGCTCGTACACGCCGCTGCTGCGGGTGCCGACCGGCGGGTCGTGGTCGTTCACCACGCGGGTGTCGTGCGTGGCCTCCTCACCTCGGCCCACGCTCGACCTGGACGCCTCGGCCGAGGCTCTGCGGGTGCTGACGCGGCGTTACCTGGAGGCGTTCGGACCGGCGTCGGTGGCGGACGTCGCGCAGTTCGCGCTCGTCCAGCAGGCCCGGGTCAAGGTCGCGCTGCGTGCCATGGACGGCGAGGTCGAGCAGTTCGAAGGCCCCGGCGGCAAGGTGATGTGGGACCTGCGGGGCGCGTCCCGCCCGCCCGAGGACGTCCCGGCGCCGCCCCGGCTGATGGCCATGTGGGACAACACGCTGCTCGCGCACGTGGAGCGCGACCGCCTGCTCCCGCCGGCCTACCGCAAGCTCGTCATCCGCGCCAACGGCGACGTGCTGCCCACGCTGCTCGTCGACGGCTACGTCGCCGGGGTGTGGCGGCCGGCCGAAGGAGGGATCGAGGCGGCGGCGTTCCATCCGCTGCCGGACGAGGCGTGGGACGGGCTCGCGGCCGAGGCGAAGGCCCTGGTGGCGCTGCTGGCCGGGCGTGAGCCGCACCCGTATCGCCGCTACGACCGCTGGTGGGAGAAGCTTCCCGACCTGGAGACCACGCTGCTTCCGGGGTAGCCCCTGGTTCGCGTGACAGGCGACACGGGCGACATGTCCGTACGTTCCGAATATGCGCAACCTGGCACCGGGTGAGCTCGTCTACGACCCGTTCTCGTACCGGATCCACGAGGACCCGTATCCGGTGTTCGCCTGGATGCGCGAGCACGCGCCGCTCTACCACAACGCCGAGCGGGACTTCTGGGCGCTGTCCCGCTACGAGGACGTCCTGCCCGCGCTGCGGAACCCGGGCCTGTTCTCCAGCCGTAACGGCATCTCCCTGGAGCCGGATCTGTGGGGGCAGGCCGCGGTCAAGACCAGCTTCTTCCTCGCCATGGACCCTCCCGACCACGGTGCGATGCGCCGCCTGCTGGGCAACGCGTTCAAGCCCCGGTGGGTGGCGGCACTGGAGCCCCGGATACGGGAGCTGACGCGGGCCAGGCTGGCGCCCGCACGGGACGGCGGGGTCTTCGACTTCGCGGACTTCGCGGCAGCCGTGCCGAACGACGTCATGTGCGAGGTCGTCGGCATACCGGCGGCGGACCGGGACCGGATCCGCGCCGACAACGACCTGCTCAACCACTGCGAGGACGGCACCGACGAGAGGTCGGGCGAGACCATCGGCGCGGGGCTGCGCCTCGCCGTCTACTACGTGAACCTGATCGCGCAGCGGCGCAGGCGGCCGGGTGACGACCTCACCTCGATGATGATCGAGGCGCGGGTCGACGGGAGGCCCCTGACCGACTCGCAGCTCGTGGCCTTCCTCTTCCTGCTTGTCAGCGCGGGCAACGACTCGACCGGCAAGCTGATCGGCAACGCCTGGTATCACGGGTGGCGCCTTCCCGACGTCGGCCGCGCGGGCCTGAACGGGCGGGCCACGGACTGGGGGGCGGAGACGCTCCGCTACGACTCGCCCAGCCAGATGACGGGCAGGACGCTCACCGAGGACAGCGTCATCCACGGCGTCCGGCTGGCCGAAGGCGCCAGGATCGCGTTGCTGCCCGCTTCCGCCAACCGCGACGGGCGGGTCTTCCCCGACCCGGACACCTTCGACCTGGACCGCGACACGAGCAGGCACATCGCCTTCGGCCACGGCCCGCACTTCTGCCTCGGCGCGGCGCTGGCCCAGCTCGAGATCGCGGTCGTGCTGCAGGAGGTCGGCGCGGTGGTGGCGGACTACGACCTCGACCTGTCCGCCGCCCGGCGCGTCCACTCGCCGCACCAGCGCGGGTTCGCCTCGCTGCCCTCCGAGCTCACCCTCCGCCCCGAACCGTCGCCCGCCGCCTGAGGAGCACCCCATGTCGATCTCTTTCGAGATCCGCCCCAGCGACCACCCCGTGCCGGCCGCGGACCGGCAGGCCGTGCTGGCCGCGCCGGGGTTCGGCGAGCATTTCACCGACCACATGGCCACGCTGCGCTGGACGACCGAGCAGGGCTGGCATGACGCCCGCGTGGAGCCGTACGCGCCGCTGAGCCTCGATCCGGCGACCGTGGTCTTCCACTACGCGCAGGAGTTCTTCGAGGGGATGAAGGCGTACAGGCAGGACAGCGGGGCGATCGTGATGTTCCGGCCGAGGCGGAACGCCGCCCGGTTCAACCGGACGGCGCGCCGGCTGGCGGCGCCCGAGCTGCCCGAGGACGTCTTCATCAGGATGCTGGAGCTGCTGGTCACCCAGGAGCGGGACTGGGTGCCGTCGGGCGACGGCAACAGCCTCTACCTGCGCCCGTTCGTGATCGCGACCCAGCGCGGTCTCGGCTTCACGCTGCCCTCGCGCAGCTACCTGCTGTGCGCCATCGCCTCCCCGGCGAGCTATCTCGGCGGAGGCACGCCGAGACCGCTCACGGTGTGGTTGTCGGAGGACTACACGCGCGCCGCTCCCGGCGGCACCGGCGACGTCAAGGCGGCCTGCAACTACGCTCCCGCGCTCGCCGCCCAGCAGGCGGCCGTGGCGCGGGGCTGCGACCAGGTGGTCTGGCTGGACGCCGCCGAGCACGTCTGGGTCGAGGAGATGGGCGGGATGAACCTGTTCTTCGTCTACGCCACCGAGGACGGCCGGCGCCGGATCATGACGCCCGCGCTGACCGGGACGCTGCTGCCGGGGGTGACCCGCGACTCGCTGCTCCACCTCGCGCCCACGCTCGGCATCGACGTCGAGGAGGGCCGGATCTCGGTCGATCAGTGGCGCGCGCAGTGCGCGTCCGGCGAGCTCGTCGAGGTGTTCGCCTGCGGCACGGCGGCCACCGTGATCCCGGTCGGCGCGGTCAGGAGCACCTCGGGTGACTGGCTCGTCGGCGACGGCGGAGTGGGGCCGGTCACGCTCAGGTTGCGCCAGAGCCTCATGGACATCCAGTACGGCCGCACCCCCGACCCTTTCGCCTGGATTCACAAGGTTTGTTGATATACGGGATCAATGTCCCCTGAAGGAGGGAATGGTGTTGTCACGCGGTGCTCGGGATGCTCAGTGCCATACGAAGGGAGCATTCACTTGCGACTGAGTCCGAGGACGGTGCGCCAGATCGACTCGCCGTTCGGCGAGGCACGCGAGTTGGAAAATCTGCGCCGCAGGGAACGCGACCTGCTCGACCTCTCTCAGGCGGCTCCGTGTTATCCGGCCGCTCCGGCCGTGGTCGAGCACATCGCCGCCGTCGCGCGAGACCCCCACGGCGGGGACTACACCGACATCGCCGGGTTGCCGCACCTGCGCGAGGCATTCGCCGCCGACCTCTCCCGAAGTTATCTGAGCCACGTGCGCGCGGAGCAGATCGTCATCACGGCGGGCTGCAACCAGGCCTTCTGCCTCGTGGTGTCCGCGCTGGCGGAGGCGGGCGACGAAGTGGTGCTGGCGGTGCCGTACTACCCGAACCACGACATGTGGCTGCGCCTGAACGGCATCCGGCCGGTCTACCTGGAGCCCGGCCCGGATCTCCTGCCGAGCCCGGAGACGGCCGAGGCGCTGATCACCCCGCGGACCCGGGCGATCGTCCTGGTGACTCCGGGCAACCCCAGCGGGGTGACGGCCGGCCCCGAGGCGATCGAACGCCTGGCGGAGGTGGCCAGGCGGCATGACCTGGCGCTGATCCTCGACGAGACCTACCGCTCCTTCCGCGACACCGCCGAACCGGCGCACCGGCTCCTGTCCGACCCCCAATGGGAGCAGACGGTGGTGAGCCTGCACAGTTTCTCGAAGGACTACGCCATTCCCGGCTACCGGGTGGGGGCGCTGGTCGCCTCGCCGCTGCTCAACCGCGAGGTGATGAAGCTGCTCGACTGCGTGGCGATCTGCGCGCCGCGCATCGGGCAGGAGGCCGCCTGGGCGGGCCTGACGCTGGCCCAGGAGTGGAAGCTCGCGCGGGCGCGCGAGATGGAGGAGAAGCGGCGGCGCTTCGCCGCCGTGATGGCGGAGCGGCCGGGCGGCTTCGAGCTGGTCTCCGCCGGGGGCTTTTACGGGTGGATACGCCATCCGTTCGCCGGGCGCCCCACCGAGGAGGTCGTCCGGGACCTGGCGATCACGTATGACACGCTCGTCATTCCCGGTACGGCATTTCTCCCTGAAGATGGTCGGATGCTGCGGGCAAGTTTTAGCAATGTGGATCAGGAATCGTTCACTGATTTCGCCGGTCGCTTGACTGCCGCGGGAATGTCGTACATGACCATACCTGCGAATTGATCACATTTACCTAGATCCCGAATTCATCTAGAAGTGCAGGCCGCGGCGGACCTTATCATCTCCGCCGCGGCGCTGCCTATAGGCCTTATCGGGCCAGCTCCAGGTCACCTCCGAGAATTACCGACCGGCGCGGAATCATCACTCGATGTGAAATTCGATAGGCACGCCGAGAGGTTGACATCGACGAGAAAACGGCTTAGAAAAGGCTGGTAAGGTGAAAAGCGAGTCAAGAAGTATATTTCCTCGCTTGTAATGGAAATCCATGATGATGCCCGGCCGGCGGGATGTACGGGGGCCCCGTGATCAGAATCGACGTCCTTATCAGTTCGCCAATCTTCCTCGCTGGGCTCGTCCAGGCTCTGACAAGTGCCGGTATTCAGGTGGTCGCGGAGAGATCCTCTCCCGACGAAGAACCCTCCTGGATAGCGGACGCCGCGTTAATCGACGTGGACGCGCTGCCGCTGTCCGACAATCTCGCCTACATCAGGGAAGTCGCCAAGCGCACCGAAGTGCTGGTTCTGAACGACGGGGACGACACCGACAGCTACCTGCACGCGGGAGCGTCGGGCGTCATCGGCAAGCGGGCGACGGCCGAGCGCGTGGTCTCGGCGGTGCGGGCCGTGGCGTCCGGCTCCCGCTTCGTTCCCGTCGAGTGTGAGGTACAGCCCATGCTCGAACGCCAGGAGGCGCCCGGCTACCACCTCTCCGAGCGGGAGGAACAGGTGCTCCGCCAGATCTCCAGGGGCCTGACGCACGGGCAGATCGCCACGCGGCTCGGCATCAGCCCCCACACGGTCGACACCTACGTCAAACGGATCAGGACCAAGCTCGGCGTGGGCAACAAGGCCGAGCTCACCCGCGCGGCCCTGCTGGGCCGTCTGGTCGGTAGCGAGAACGGATGAGCCGAGAACGGCCACGTGAAGAACCTCGCGGTGGCCCACGACAGCTCGGCACTCCGGAAGTGAGCACCCCACGCGGCCTGACGGGGAACTCCCCGTCAGGCCGCGTCAATGGTGACCGTGGTGACCACCAGCCCACCCTGCACGGCGAAGCGCCCCGTGAGCTCCCGCAGCCGCTCACCTGCCACGAAAGGCCCCGGCAGCAGCAGGCGAGCCGCGAAGGACGCCGTGGCCTCCTCGATCACCACCTCCACGGCGTCGAAGTCGAGGAACGACCCGGCCAGCGGATACCACGCCTTGTACACCGACTCCTTCGCGCTGAACAGCACCCGGTCCCAGGCGATCCGCGGGTTGCCGCCGGCCAGCCTTTCGAGGCTGGCGCCCTCCGCCGGCGTGGCCACGAGCTTCAGCACCTCGGAAGGCAGCGGACCATGCGGCTCGGCGTCGATGCCGAGCGCGAGCAGGTCGTCCGTTCGCGCCACCGCGGCGGCCCGGTAGCCGGCGCAGTGCGTGATGCTGCCCACCACCCCCTCCGGCCAGCGCGGCGCGCCACGCTCACCCTTGGGGATGCCTACCGGCGGCAACCCGAGCCGGACGAGGCCGGACCGGGCCAGCCGGCGCCCGGTCGCGAACTCCTGGCGGCGGCCGCGCAGCGCCCGCGTCACGCAGACCGCCTCCTCCGGGTGCAGCGGCACCCCCGGCGCGTCGCCGTACGCCTCGGCCGCCGCCACGACGGGCGGGAGCAGCCGCTCGATCACGACGGCTCGACGGGAAGGGGCAGCACCTGGCGCGGCCCGGTGCCGTTGACCCCGCCGCGCCTGGACCACTCCCGCGGATAGCCCACGGAGACCTCGATGTGCGGCACGCCGTCGTGCCAGGTGGTCCTGCGGATGTGCAGGTGGCCGTAGACGACCGCGGCGGCGTTGAAGCGCAGGTGCCAGTCCGCGGTGCGCCGCGTGCCGCACCACTGCGCGAACAGCTGGTGACGCAGGACCCGCGTGGGATCGCGCACCAGCGGGAAGTGGTTCACCAGCACCGTGCGGACCCCGGGTCCGAGCTCGGCCAGGCGCTCCTCCATCTCCTTGACGCGCGCCTCGCACCAGGCTTCGCGGCTCACGTACGGGTCGGGGTGAAGCAGCAGCTCGTCCGTGCAGACGACACCGGACTCGTACGCCCGCGCGAGCGCCTCCGCCTTGGTCGTCGTCCCCTCGGGCAGGAAGCTGTAGTCGTACAGCAGGAACATGGGCACCACCGTCACCGGCCCGCCGGGCCCCGTCCAGATCGGGTAGGGATCCTCGGGGGTGACGACGCCCAGCCGGCGGCACATCTCGACCAGGCTCCGGTAACGGTCCTCGCCACGCGGGCCGTACACGTCGCCGGGCAGCGTCCACAGCTCGTGGTTGCCCGGCGTCCAGATCACCTTGGCGAACCTCTCGGTGAGCAGCCGAAGCGCCCACTCGATCTCGCCGGGCCGCTCCGCGACGTCCCCGGCCACGATCAGCCAGTCGCCCGGGGACCCGGGCTCCAGGTCGAGGAGCAGCCTGCGGTTGTCCCTGTGGCCGACGTGGAGGTCGCTGACCGCCAGGAGCCTGGGGCCGCTCACCGCGCCTCCGGGACCGGCATGCCTTCGAGCAGCGCCCGCCGTACGCTCGACAGCCCGGCCGTCAGCTCCGCGGTGGTGCCGCCGAAGCCCAGCCGCGCGTAGCCGGTGAAGGCATCGCCGAAACACTCGCCGGGCACCAGCAGCACCCTGTCCCGCTCGGCGAGCCGGCGGCACACGGCGGTGGCGTCGGGGTGGCCGGGGAACTCCACGAACGCGGTCACGCCGCCGTCGGGCGGGTTCACCCGCACCAGGTCCGGGAGCTCCGCCGCCCAGTCGCGCAGCAACCGCAGGTTGCCGTGCGCGTGCTCGCGCTGCATCGCGACGATCCGGTCGGCGTTCCTGACCGCCTTCTCGGCGAAGAACTCCAGGACCGGCGAGACGTACAACGCGATGTAGTCGCGCAGCACCGCCATCCGGGACAGCAGCTCGGGGGGTGCGAGGCACCAGCCGACCCGGAGCCCGGCCAGCCCGTAGCTCTTGGAGAACGTGCCGAACGTGATGCACCTGTCGTACCGGCCGAAGGGCAGCGGGAGCGGGTCGGCCGTGTACGTCAGCTCGCCGAAGGCGTGGTCCCACACCAGCCAGGCCCCGGCCTCGGCGGCGATGTCGATCAGCTCCTGCTGTTGCTCGCGCGTGATGGAGACGCCGGTCGGGTTGTGCGGGAAGTTGACCACGATCATCTTCGGCCCGGTGGAAGCCAGCTTCCGCAGCAGCGGCAGGTCGGCGGAGAAGCCCTCCTGCGCGCGCAGCGGCCACGGGGTGATCCGGCAGCCCATCCCGGCGGCGATGTCGTACAACTGCTGGTAGGCGGGATCGACCACGATCACCTCGTCCCCCGGGTCCAGCAGCGTGTGCATGACGATGTAGATCGCCTCGCTGGAGCCGTGAGTGACCATCACGCCGTCCACGTCGCCGCCCGTCCACCGGTCGGCCAGCGCCGCCCGCAACGCGCCGCCGCCGAAGCACTCGCTGTCATGAAAGATCATCGAGCCGAGCTCGGACAGGTCGAACCCGCAGATCGTCCTCAGCTCGTCGATGGTCAGGTCACGCACGCCGCTGCTGCCGATGTCGTGGTCGACGTTGTGGTAGTAGAGGCGCATCCACTCTTCGAGTTTCGCGATCGCGAGCTTCATGAACGGTCATCCTTTACCGGTCGGTGCGAAGGTGAGGACGTGCTCTGCCGCCGCCTCGATGCTCTTCCTCCTCCAGCGCATGGGGGTGTCCTGTCCCGTACGCCAGAGCTCCAGCTGGTCGTCGAAGTGGGGATGGAAGGCGTGCCCGGAGGCGCCGGCCAGCAGGACCCATCGCGACCCATCCGGATCGGACAGGTCGACGATCATTCGCATCGTGGGCACGAAGACGACGTCGTCGTACCCACCCGCGGCCGACCAGCTCGTGGAGTTGACCGCGTCGCCGCCGCCCGCGATCGGCACCGGGCCGCGGTTGAACAGCCACTCCACCGGCGCGATGCCGGACTGGCCCGGCCCGTAGCCCCGCAACGTCAGCGTGTGCAGGTCGCCCCAGCGCCAGGCGGCCGGGTCGGGGCCGAGCCGCGCGGTGAGCTCGGCGGTGGCCTCGTCCATGGCGGCGGCGAGGATGTCGGCCATCGACTCCCTCTTGCCGGTGCGCCGGTCGTCCCACCACGGTGACCCGGGCGACTTCAGCAGCGCGGCCACGACCTCCCACCAGCGGTCGCCGTTGCCGGCCCTGCGGTCCTGCGGCAGTTCGTCGAAGGTCCGCGCGAGCAGGCTCCGCCAGGTCGCGTTGTAGAAGGCCGCCGCGGCCGAGTCGGCGCTCTGCTGGAAGTCCCAGCCCTTCAGCAGGTTCCGCGCCTTGGCGACGGCGCCGTCGTTCAGGGGAACGGCCAGCAGCGCGGGCACCACGGCGGCGGCGCCGCCGTTGAGGTTGTCGGACTGCATCCGCCGCATGTCCGCCACGCCGATCTTCCCGCGCGCCGTGCGTTCGGCGATCAGGTCGAGGATGCGGCGGCCGCGGTAGCCGTACGTCCAGTCGGTGGTGATGACGTGCCGGTAGGACGGCCCGGCCACCGCCTGGTTGGCGGTCACGATGACGCCGCCGGGCGGGTCGGACAGCGTCGGCAACTCGGCGAACGGGATGAATCCCGTCCAGTCGTAAGCGGGGTCCCAGCCCGGGACCGGCCAGGATCCGTCACCCTTGCCGCGGACCGGGATGCGTCCCGGCGCCTGGTAGCCGATGTGGCCGTCCACGTCGGCGTAGACCAGGTTCTGCGCGGGCTCGTCGAAGAGCGCCGCCGCCGCCCGGAACTCCGTCCAGTTCGCCGCCTTGTTGATGCCGAAGAGCGCGTCCATCGTCCGGCCGGGCTCGGACGCCGTCCAGCGCAGCGCCACCGCGTACGGCTCCGCCGCCGCCGGCGCGGGCACTCCGGGCTCGCCGGTGTCCAGGCTGGGCAGCGGCCCCGGCCTCAGGCTCGGCAGCGGTCCGCCCGACGGGTCCAGGGGAGGCCGGGCCGCCACCCCGAGCATGTCCGCCCGCCGGTCCGACAGCAGGGGACCGTGCCGCGTGGCGCGCACGGTGATCGTCACCGGCTCGCCGCCCGCCACCTTGATGACCTCCTGCCGCGAGTCGAGCGCGCGCCACGCCTTGCCGTCGAAGTACCGCTCACCGTCGACCTTCTCCAGGTACAGGTCGGACACGTCGGCGGGCAGGTTGGTCAGCCCCCAGGCGATCCGCTCGTTGCGTCCCGTGACCACGCCGGGCAGGCCGGGCATCGTGAAACCCTGCACGTTGTACGCGCAGGAGCACCGGAGCCCGATCTGGTACCACGTCCCCGGCAACGACGCCGCCAGATGCGGGTCGTTGGCCAGCAGCGGCTTGCCCGACGCCGTCAGCGCGCCGCTCACCACCCAGGAGTTCGAGCCGATGCCCGCAGTGTCCGCGCCACTGTCCCCGCCCGCGCGGAGCGGGAGTGAGCGCAGCGCGTCGAGCGCGGGGGCCGCCTCCCGCCACACGCGAGCGGGAACCGGCCGGGACGGGGTGCCCGGCGTGTCCACGATGGGGCGGTTCCTCGCGTACGGGTAGGGCGGGTAGAGCTGCTCGATCTGGCGCCTGCTCAGGCCCTGGGCCAGCAGCAGCGAGCGGTCGATCTCGGCGTCCATGTTGCCCAGCAGCTCCCACGCCAGCGCCTTCAGCCAGGCCAGGGAGTCCACCGGGTCCCACGGCTCCACCGTGTAGCCGGGGTTCTGCAGGCCGAGGACGGTGTACTCCAGGCTCTTCGCTCCGGAGGCCGCGGCGGCGCCGTTCGCGGCAACCCAGGCGTTGACGCCGTCGGCGTAGGCGCGCAGGTAGCTTCTCGCCTCGGGTGAGATCCGCTGCCATTCCCGCTCCGCGGTCCGCCGCCAGCCGAGCGTGCGCAGGAAGGCGTCGGTGCGCACGAGCGGAGGGCCCAGCAACTCCGCCAGGCGGCCCGAGGTCAGGTGCCGCCGGTAGTCCATCTCCCAGAAGCGGTCCTGGGCGGTGACGTAGCCCTGGGCCTGGAGCAGGTCCGTGGCCGAATCCGCATAGATCTGGGCGACGCCGTACGAGTCCCGGAAGACCTTCACCGGCGCGGTCAGGCCGGGCAAGGACAACGTCCCGTCGTACTGGGGGAAGCCGCGCCGCACCGACCACACCGCCAGCCCGGACGCCACCAGCGCGAGCACCACGACCACGGCGCCCGTCCACCGCACCACCCTCCACAGCCGGCGGCGACGGCGCGGGACGGGGCCGCCGGGTTCCGGCAGATCGGGACGGGCAGCCGGCCGGGTCTCATCGGGGATCATGCGCACCTGCCCGGAGAGCTCGTCATGCCTCGTCCACGAGCCGCGCCAGCTCGTCGACGGTCGAGGCCGCGAGCACGTCCACCAGCGACACCTCCACCGCGAACACCTCGCGGACCTGGGCGGCCAGCCGGGTCGCCACGATGGAGGAGCCGCCGAGCGCGAAGAAGTCGTCGTGGACGCCGACGTCGCTGACGCCGAGGAGCTCCTGGAAGATCTCCGCCAGGCGCCGCTCCACCGGCGTGCGCGGCGCCACGTGCGCGTCGGCCGGGCCGAGGTCCGCCTCCGGCGTCGGCAGCGCGCTCAGGTCGTAGTCGCCCTCCGGCGTCAGCGGCAGCGCGTCCAGCACGAACAGGTGGTCCGGGATCAAATAGCCGGGCAGCCTGCTGCTGAGGTGCTGCCGGATCCGGATCGTGCCGACCGCCGGGTCCGGGCCGGTGACGTAGCCGAGCAGCATCGTCCGGCCGTCCACGCCGACGTATCCGGTCACCACCGCGCCGCGCACGTCAGGAACGCGGCGCAGGGCGGCCAGGGTCTCGACGGTGTCCACCTGCGGGTCGGTGTGGTTCACCACGATGTTTCCGGTCCCTTCCTCAGCGGAGCTTGCCGACGAACTCCAGCGTCCCGTCCGCCCAGCGGCGGCCCAGGTCGCTGGTGTGGTAGTCGCCGAAGCAGATCTCGGCGACCTCGCCGGTCGCGGCCGGCTGTCCCGACGGGTGCAGCAACCGCGCGGGCAGGTCGTCGAGCGGCGCGCCGAGCGGCACCCGCAGCGGCGCCGCGTCGAGCTGCCAGTCGTGCGGCACCGCGTACGCGGCCAGCGGCCGCCCGTCGAGGCCCATCCGGTAGACCGCCACGTACTGACAGTCCGGCGACAGCCCCCGCAGCGCGTCCAGGTCGTGGGAGATGAGCTCGCCCGAGTTGTCCACGAACACGCACCGCAACCCCGGCAGCTCCGTCAGGTTCCCGCCCGCGGCGATGGTGCGCAGGAGCGGCGCGTCGACGTAGGCGACGCTGATCGAGTTCTCCTTCAGCCATGCCACGAGGCCGTCGAGGTCCCCGGTGAACGAGCGGTCCGGCACGACCAGCGTCGCTCCGGCGTGGAACGCGCTCGTCATCGCCGACACCAGATGGGCGGGGTTGCTCGACACCGCCGCGAACCGGTCGTCACCGCGGAGCCCGAACCGCTCGGCCGCCCAGTCCCGCCGGTCCGCCGCCGCGAGGTCGTCAAGACCCTCGGCAGCGCCGCCGAGATCGCCGAGGTCGAGCGGGCCTTCACCCACGTCGAGCACCGCCGGGCCCTGCGCGCCGGCCGCGTCCACGCCGAACGCCGCTCCCGCCCGCACGCATCCGAGGACCGCCGCCACGAACGCCGCCGTGGGCCGCCTGACGATGCTGATCCTCTCCGCGTCGGGAAGCGCCCGCGCGAAGTGCTCGGCCGCCGCGGCGAGCCATCCGTAGCTCCACTCGCCGTCCCGGTCCACCACCGCGACCCGCTCAGAGGTACGGCCCTGCCGCACCACCGCCAGGTGCGGCGCGGGAAGCACCCGCTCGCCGGGCGTGACCTCGGCCGCCTCCTCCAGCGGATAGTCGAGGATCCCCTTGCCCGAATCGCGTACCACCGCGTTGAGCATCGTGCGCAGGTGCTCCAGCAGCGCGTCCATCATCGGCGCCTGGTACCGTTCGGCGTCGTACTCCAGCCGGAGCTGGAAGGCCCCGAACGCCTCCAGCGCGGTGAAGACGAGGTCGAAGCTGCTCAACAGCTCCGGCAGCGGCATCACCTCGAGGCCGACGTCGCCGATGCGCCGGATCGGCGGCAGGTCGAACACGTTCAGGACCACCTGGAAGATCGGCGTCCTGCGCGGGTCTCGGGGCACCTGCAGTTCCTTCACCAGCACGTCGAACGGCGTGTCCGAGTGCGTGTAGCCGTCCACCGACACCTGGCGGGCCCGCCGCAGCAGCTCGGTGAAGTCCGGGTCGCCCGACAGGTCGAGGTGGAGCGGCATGGTGTTGATGAAGCAGCCGATCAGGTTCTCCAGCGCGACGTCGGTCCGCCCGCTCACGGAGGTCCCGATCACGATGTCGGACTGGCCGGACCAGCGCCGCAGCACCGTCGCCAGGCACGCCAGCACCAGCATGAACGGAGTGACGCCGAGGCGGCGGCACAGCTCGTGCAGCGCGACCGTCTGCTCGTCGGTCATCTTCAGCATGCTGCGCCCGCCCCCGGCTCCGAGGTTCAGCGGCGCGTTCGGCATGGTGATCGCGGGTGGCGCTCCGGCCAGGTGGCCGCGCCAGTACTCGACCTTTTCCGCGAGCGCGTCCCCGGTCAGGCGTTCGCGCTGCCAGACGGCGAAGTCGCGGTACTGGACGGGGAGGTCGGGCAGGCCCGCCCGCGCCAGGTCCCCGCCCGACTCGTACAGCGCCAGCAGCTCCCGCCCGAACAGGCCGATCGACCAGTTGTCCGAGACGACGTGGTGCGAGGTGATGTTGAGCAGGTGCTCGGTGTCGCTCAGCCGGACCAGCGTGCACTTGAACAGCGGGCCCTCGGCCAGGTCGAAGGCGGCGCTGAACTGCTCGTCCAGCATGCGCTTGCCGATCTCGAAGCCGTCCTCGGCGGCGGAGAGGTCCACCACGTCGAGCCGCCAGTCGCCCACCTCGCCGACCACGGGCACCGGCCGGCCGTCCACGACGGGGAACGTGGTGCGCAGCACCTCGTGACGCGCCACGATCGCGCGGATGCTGGCCTCCAGCACGTCCACCTGGAGCGGGCCGGCGAGGCGGTAGCGGCCGCCGACGTGGTAGGCGGTCTTGGGCCGAAGCTGGTGTTCCAGCCACAGGCGTTCCTGGTCGAAGGAGAGCACCGGCTCGGCGTCCGGCGGCCGTGGCCGGACGATCCGGTCCGGCCTGGCGTCCGTGGCCGCCTGTGCCAGCAGCGCGATCGTCGGCTGCTCGAAGAAGTCGAGTGGCGACAGCCCGATCCCGTCCTCCTGGGCTCTGGCCACGACCTGGATGGCCTGGATGGAGTCGCCGCCGAGCTCGAAGAAGTTGTCGTAGATGCCGACCTTGTCCACGCCGACGACCGTGGCCACGATGTCGGCCAGCTTCCGCTGCAGCGGCGTGCTCGGCGCGACGTAGTCCTCGATCAGTTCGGGCCTGCCGCCGTCCGGCGCGGGCAGGCGCTTGCGGTCGAGCTTGCCGTTGGCGCTGAGGGGAAGCGCGTCGAGCTCCACGAGCGTCGAGGGCACCATGTAGGCGGGCAGTCCGCGTTCGAGGTAGCGGCGCAGCTCGGTGAGGGTCGGCGCGGCTTCCGCGCGTGCCGGGACGAAGTAGGCGATCAGGCGGCGGTCGCCGGGCACGGGCTCGTAGAGGGCCACGACGGACTCGCCGACCTGCGGATGCCCGCTGAGCACCGACTCGATCTCCGCGGGCTCCACCCGGAAGCCGCGGATCTTGATCTGCGTGTCGACGCGGGAGACGAACTCGAGGTTCCCGTCGGGGCGCTGTCGGACCAGGTCGCCGGTGCGGTAGAGGCGCTCGCCGGGGTGCGCGGGGTCGGCGACGAAACGCTGCGCGGTCAGGCCGGGGCGGCCGAGGTAACCGCGGGCCAGGCTGACCCCGCCGATGTACAGCTCGCCGACGCCGCCCGTCGGCACCGGCGCGAGTCTGCTGTTGAGGATGCGCAGGTCGGCCGACGGGATCGGGGTGCCGATCGGCAGGTTCGGCCAGGCGAAGCTCTCGCCCGGGTCGAGGCGGAAGAAGGTCGAGCTGACCGTGGTCTCCGTCAGCCCGTAGACGTGCATCAGCGGCACGCCGAGCCGCGGCCACATGGCCAGCCGTTCGGGCAGGACCCGCTCCCCGCCGATGATCACCAGGCGCAGGCAGCTCGGGAGCATCCGGCCCAGCCGGTCGAGTTCGCGTACCCACTCGTGCCAGTACGCAGTCGGCAGCTCCATCACGGTGAGCCGCTCGCGTTCGACGAGATCCACCAGGTCGGCCTCGCCGCTGATCAGGTGCTGGGTCGGGATGACCACCGCGCCGCCGGCCAGCCAGATCGGGAACAGTTCCTCCACCAGCACGTCGAAGCTCGGCGAGGCGAACTGCAGGAACCTGTCGCCGGCGCCGAGCCCGAGGCGCTCCATGATGTCGCGGGCGAACGTCACCAGCGAGCCGTGGTCGATCATGGCGCCCTTGGGCCGTCCGGTCGAGCCCGAGGTGTAGACGACGTAGGCCAGCGAGGCGAGGTCCGGCGGGTCGTCCAGGTCGTGGTCGGCGTGTTCGCCGGTCGCGGGGCCGTCGAGGAGGACGGTTGCGGTGGGCGGGTCGGTCACGAGCGGCGCGAGCCGTACCTGTGTGATCAGGACCTTCGCACCCGCGTCGGCGAGCATGAAGGAGATGCGCTCGGGCGGATACGACGGGTCGAGGGGGACATAGACGCCGCCGGCCTTGAGCACGCCGAGGATCGCCACGGCCAGCTCGGGGGAACGCTCCACCAGGATGCCGACGGGAGTCTCCCGGCCCACACCCCTGGCCCGCAGCTCCCGCGCCAGCCGGTTGGCGGCCCGGTTGAGGTCGCCGTAGCTGGTCGCGGCCCCGTCGCAGACGACGGCGGGAGCGTTCGGCGCGAGCGTGACCCGGCGCTGGAACAACTCGACGAAGCCGGCGCCCGAGGTCTGCGGCCGGACGGGTGCCACCGGGGCGGCGATCAGCGTCAGCTGCCGCACCGCCGCGTCGGGCACGGCGACGAGCTGCCGCAGGATCTCCTCGAACTGCCCGGCCAGCAGGACGATGGTCCCCCTGTCGAACAGCTCGGTCATGTAGTGCCACTGGAGCTGCAGCGACTCGGGGCTCGGGATGGCCGACAGGGTGAGGTCGACCGACACCAGCCCGAGGTCGATCGGCTCCGGCTTGATCCGCAGGTCGGGAACCTCCAGGGTCTCGCCGGGCACGGTGAGGACGTTGATCCACAACCGGCTCAGCGAGGTCTGCGACGCCTCCCGGCCCAGGTCCAGCAGCTCGATCACGCGTTCGAAAGGCACGTCCTGGTGGTCCATGGCGACGGCCATGGACTCGCGTGCCCTCCGGACGACCTCGCGCAGCGTGAGCTCGCCGGTCAGCCGCACGCGCAGCGGGAGCGGGTTGGCGAAGCAGCCGATGACCTGCTCGGTCTCCAGCCGGTTGCGGCCGGACACCAGTGAGCCGACGACCAGGTCGTCCTGTTCGAGGTAGTGGTGGAGGAGGATGGAGCACCCTGCCAGCAGGATGGAGACCAGGGGGGCGTTCTCGCGTTCGCTGAAGGCGCCGAGCGCGGCGGTGAGCTCCGCCGGCAGGTTCACGATGTGGACGTCGCCGGCGAACGACGGCCGCGCCGGATACGGCCGGTCGGCGGGCAGCTCGGGCGGCGTCTCGATGCCGTCGAGCGTCCGCCGCCAGTGCTCCAGCTCGGCGGCCACCCTCTGGTCGTCGAACTGCCGGCGTTGCCAGGCGGCGAAGTCGCCGAACTGGATGCCGGGGGCGGGCAGCGTGCCGCCGCCGTTCTTTTTCAAGCCGTACAGGGTGACGAGCTCGCGCACGATGATCGACAACGACCACGCGTCCGAGGCGGCGTGGTCGGTGGTGAACAGCACGACGTGCAGGTCCTCGGCCAGGCGCAGCAGCGTGACCCGCAACCGGTGCGGGTCGCGGGGGTCGAAGGGACGCATGATCTCGGCCTTGCAGTGCCGCCGCACCGCCGCGCGCTGGTCCTGGGGCGCGACGTGCGTCAGGTCCACCACGGGAGTGGGCACGGGACCGGTGGGATGGACGACCTGCACAGGCGTGCCGTCCTCCTGGAGCTCCACCGTGGAGCGCAGCACCTCGTGGCGCTCGACGACCTCCGTCAGCACGCTGCCCAGCAGGCCGAGGTCGAGCCTGCCCTCGATGCGGAAGGCGCTGTTGATGTTGTTGGCCGACCGGAGCCGCTCGATGGCCCATTCCCGCTGCTGCGCGATGCCCAGCGGGGTGGGGAGGGAACGATCGCGTGGCCGGATCCGCTCCTCGCGGGCGGGCTCGCGGGTCGCCAGCAGGTCCGCGACCCGTGACTCCAACTTCGCCCTCTGCTCCGGTGAGAGAGCTGCGATCCGGCTTTGCAGGTCGGTCATGAGGTCTCTCCATCCGCGCGTTCCCGCGCAAGAGCCATTGCTGGTGGATCGGGCTCGTCTTTCGCCGCCGCCTTCTTCGCGCCGCCGGTGGGCCGGTCGGGCAGGGCACGCAGGTCGGGCTGCCGGTAGGCGACCAGCGCCGTCACGATCACGGCCAGGCCGCAGAGCAGGATGAGCAGGGCGGTCCCCCGTCCCGGTCCCACCCCGAAGAACGTCCCCACCGAGCCGGTGAGCGGCCCGCCGTTCCGCAGAAGCGGCTCGAAGACCTGGTCGGCCAGCGGACCGGCGAGAGCGAAGGCCACACACTGGACCGTGTTGGCGACCATGTTGAACAGGGCGAACACCCGGCCCTGGATGTCCGGCTCGACCTCGACCTGGAGGATGCCCCTGGCCGTGCCGTCGACGATCGTGGAGAACAGCGAGTAGCCGAAGGCCGCGATCATGATCAGGACGACGCTGGGCCGTACCACTCCCAGGCACATGAACGCGCCGATCGGCAGCGTGAGGCCGGCCAGCGCGTGGATGCGGCGGCGCGGCCCGCCCCAGGCGGCCAGCACCAGACTGCCCACCACGGCGCCGACTCCCGCGGCCGCCAGCACCACGCCGAGTGCTTCGGCAGAGGAGTAGGAGAGGACCACCGGCGTGATCAGCACGTCGGCGGGGGCGACCGCGACGCCGACCGTGCCGTACAGGACGACGAGCGCCAGCAGGCCGCGGCGGGCCGACAGGTAGCGCCAGCCCTGCCGGATCTCGGCGCCGAGGCCGTCCCCGCCCGTCGAGCCCCCTTCGGACCTGCGCCGGTGCGGGATGGAGACGAGCAGCACGGCCAGCATGTTGACGACGAAGGAGGCGCAGTCGATCAGGAGGACGCCGCCGAGCCCGACGCCCATCAGCAGCACGCCGCCCGCGGCGAAACCCAGGGTGCCGCCGAGGGCCTGGGCCAGGAGCACCATCCCGTTCGCGCGGCCGACCTGCTCCTTCGGCACGAGCAGGATGACGATGGAGTTCATGGTCGGCGCCGTCAGCGCGCGCAGGAGCGACTGGATGCCGACGACGATGAAGATGTGCCACGGCTGGAGCGTCCCGCTCAGGAACAACGCCGCCAGCGCGAAGATCGTGACCGCGGACAGCGCGTTGCTCACTCCCAGGATGCCGCGCCGGCTCCAGCGGTCCACGAGCGCCCCGGCGACCGGCGTCGCCAGGATGCCCGGCAGGAAGCTCATGACGATGATCAGCCCGTACTGGGTGGCCGAGCCCGTCCGCTGGAACACCCACACGCCGAGCGCGAGGCTGGTGAGCGAGGAGCCGAGCACCGAGACCAGATAACCCACCCAGAGTGTGGTGAACCTACGCATGAGCGATCGCTCCGTCCGCCGTCGATGGCCGTCGCACGCGCCCATGCTCGTGGATCCGGCAGCCGCCATCACCTCCCCACTTCAGGGGACACACCCGTCGCTTTCCGGCGCGCGTAACCGGCGGCCAACCGCCGCCGCCTACCCTCGCCGCCATGGCGACAGCGCTCATCGACCTCGACGATCTCGACCTGTTCGTGTCCGGCGATCCGTACGCCGCCTGGGCGTGGCTGCGCGAGCACGCGCCGGTCTACTGGAACGCCACCGCCGACGGCGGCTACTGGGCCCTGACCACGTACGCGGACGTGAGCGCGGTCTACCGGGACCCGGCGGCGTTCTCCTCCAAGGACGGCACCGTGCTCGGCGGCTCGTTCCGCAGCGCGACCGACACCGCGACCGGGCAGATGCTCATCTGCTCCGACCCGCCCGAGCACCGGCTGCTGCGCCACCACGTGCACAAGGCGTTCGACAAGCGGATGATGCACGCGGCCGCCGAGCACGTGCGCACGTACCTCACCGACGCGCTCGACCGCCTCACCGCCGACGGCGGCGGCGACTTCGCCACCGACGTCGCCCCCACGCTGCCCGCCGGTCTCCTCGCCGCGATGTTCGGGATCGGCCGCGCCGACGCGCTCCACCTTCTCCACCTCACCCGCACGATGATCGGCTTCCGCGACGAGGAGTACGTCAGGGACAGCGGCGAGGCCCTGACCCTGGTCGGCGCCCAGGTGGAGATCTTCGACTTCCTCACCGAGCTGCTCGACCGGCGCCGGGCCGAGCCCGGCGAGGACCTGGTCAGCATCCTGCTCGCCGCCGAGACGAACGGGCGCGGCCTGACCGAGAGCCAGATCCTCTACAACGCGCTCAACGTGGCCGTCGGCGGCAACGAGACCACCCCGTTCACCGCCTCGGCGATCGTCGAGACGCTGATCGGCCACCCGGAGGAGGAACGCCGCCTGCACGACGACCCGAGCCTGGTCCGCACGGCGGTGGACGAGTTCTTCCGGTGGACCTCGACCAACGCCTACGTGCGCAGGACCGCCACGAAGGACGTGACCCTGCGCGGGATCCGGATATCCGCCGGGCAGACGCTGACGTTGTGGAACTCCTCCGCCAATCGCGACGAGAGCGCCTTCCCCCACGCCGACCGGCTCGACCTCGGCCGCGCCCCCAACCACCACCTGGCCTTCGGCGTCGCCAACCACCGCTGCGTGGGCATGTCCGCGGCCTGGATGGAGATCACGCTGCTGGTGGAGGAACTGGTACGGCGCCGCCTGCGCTTCACGCCGAGCGGGAAGATCGAACGGCTGGCCTCGAACTTCATGCTCGGCATCAAACATCTGCCGGTCGAGGTGGCGGCCTAGGCGGTCGAGCGCAGCAGCGAGGTGTGGCCGTCCGGCTGCAGCTCGTGCTGCCACAACCGGGGATCGATGGCCCGCCCGGTGAACGCGCCGTGCGCCGCGCGGGCGTAGAGCCGCCGGGTGGCCAGGTCCGGAGCCGTCTGCAGGTGCCGGCGCAGCCGTACGTCGCACAGCCGGTACCAGCGCTGCACCTGCTCAAGCTGCCCGAGATGGCCGTGGACCAGCATCAGCGCCCGGAACGCCTCCTCGTGGAACGGCTCCACCTCCAGCATCCGCTGGCACCACCTGATGACGCCGACGTGGTCGCCGCGCAGGATGTTCGTCTCCGCCAGGTAGGTCAGTCCGCACAGCAGCCTGCTGCGCAGCCACACCCGCTGCGCCACCGCCCACTCATACGGTTCGTCCGGCAGGAAGTCGCCCGCGTACAGCCCGTCGGCGCGCAGGTAGAGCGCCGCCGCCTCCGCCCGGCCGCCGCGCCGTTGCGCCGCGTGCGCCTCGTCGGCCAGGCGGATGAAGAGCTCGAAGTCGAGCGGCAAGCCGGCCGCCTCCAGGAGGTAGCCGGACTCGCGGGTGAGCAGGCGCAGCCCCGGGCCGCCCTCCGGCTGCCCGTCCAGGACCTTCCTGAGCATGTGCGCGGCGACCTTGAGCGAGCTGGAGCCCTTGGGCCATGGGCCGTCCGGCCACAACGCGTCGTACAGCACATCGCGCGAGACGATCCGCCCCTGCCGCAGGAGGAGGAACTGCAGCAGGTTGCGGGCCTTGCCCGCCTTCCACCGTCCCACCGGGCGGCCGTCGAACGCCAGCTCGAACGTGCCGAACGTGCGGACAGAGATGCGTTCTTCCACGTCTTCTCCCCGTCTCTCCGGGGACTCGAAGCTACCCGCGGGTGCGGCGGCCGGTGATGTCACATGAAGAAGGGATGCCTGGGAAACGGGGCCGCAGTTCATCCTGTGCGTATGCCATCCGTACCGCAATCGCCCGTCAGCCCGGCACAGACCGACGGTCAGGAGCGGGACGGTCATCCCAGCCGCGCAGCCCGGCCCCGTCGGCGGCGGCTCGGTGGCCGCATCGCCCTCGGCGTGCTCGCGATCGCCGTCACGATATTCGTGAGCCTGTCCATTCCGCGGTACCTCGCCTTCAACCCGAAGGTGGGCAGGATCTCGCCGGACGAACAGCCGTTGTTCTTCCCCGTGCTCATGACGCACATACTCGGCGCCACGGTGGCCATGGTCGGCTGTGTCTTCCAGGTGTGGCCGTGGCTGCGCCGCAGGCACCCCCGCGTGCACCGCGTCGTCGGCCGGGCCTACGTCGTCGCCGGCGTGTGGCCCGCCGCGACGGCCGCGGTGGTGATCTCGGTGCTGTGGGGGTTCGGCCCGGTCAGCGCGCTGAGCGACATCGTGCTGGCGTCGTTGTGGTTCACCGTCACGACCTTCGGCTTCGTGAACGCCCGCCGGGGCCGCTACGCCGAACACCGCCGGTGGATGTTGCGCAGCTTCACCCTCACCATCTCGATCATCTTCAACCGGCTCCTCGGCTTCCCGATCGGGATGATCCTCGCCAACCAGCTCGACACGACGTTCGGCGGCGACAAGCACGCCCTGGAACAGGCGGTCTCGGCGAGCGTCACCTGGCTGCCATGGACGCTCGCCTTCATCTTCATCGAGTGGTGGCTGGACCGTGAACAGCACCACACCGTACGGGAGACGGCATGAGCGAGCTCGACTGCGTGGTGATCGGATACAACGAGGGCGACTTCGACGACTACCGGGTCATGTGCGAGCGGGCCGGTCCCGGCACGCCGGAATACCAGATCATGCGCGCCGAGCACCTGGTGGTCGACGGTGCGGCGATGCCGTGGCTGGACGCGTTCAGCCGGCTCAGGAACCGCGGCACCGGCCGGGCCGACAGATACCACGTCGGCGAGGTGTTCAACCTGGCGGCGCTCTACCTGACCAGCTACCTGCGCAGGCGCGGCCTGCGCGCCGAGCCCGTCTCGCTGTTCACCGGCGAGCGCGACCGGCTGGCGGCGCTGCTGGCGGAACGGCCCGCCGTCGTCGCCATCACGACCACCTTCTACGTCAACATCCTGCCGGTCGGCCCGGTCGTCGAGTACATCCGCCAGATGTCGCCGACCAGCCACATCGTGGTCGGCGGCCCGCTCATCGACAACCTGTGCCAGTCCGGCGTGAACGGCGCCGTCCAGGACTTCTTCTTCGCCATGGGCGCCGACTCCTACATCCAGGAATCGCAGGGTGAGCACAGCCTGGGCCAGCTCTGCCAGGCCGTACGCGCCGGCGGCGACCTGTCCGGCGTGGACAACCTGATCCACTGCCCCGAGGACACCTGGGTGCGCACCAGGCGCCGCCCGGAGGCCAACGATCTGGACGAATGCTCGATCGACTGGGCCGGCTTCAGCCCGGACCTCATCGGCCCGACCGCGCAGCTCCGCACCGCGCGCAGTTGCGCGTTCAAGTGCAGCTTCTGCGACTATCCGACCCGCGCCGGGGCGCTCACCACGGCCTCGGTGGAGACGGTGCGCAAGGAGCTTCGCGCGCTGGCCGAGCTCGGCGTCCGCAACGTGGTCTTCGTGGACGACACGTTCAACGTGCCGCCGAAGCGGTTCAAGCAGCTCTGCCAGATGATGATCGACGAGGATCTCGGCCTGCGGTGGTACTCCTACTTCCGCTGCTCCAACGCCCGCGACGAGGAGTCGTTCGACCTGGCCGCCGCCAGCGGCTGCTCCGGCGTCTTCCTGGGCATCGAGTCCGGCGACAGCGACGTGCTGGCCAACATGCACAAGCTCGCGCAGGACAGCCAGTACCGCGCCGGCATCGCCAGGCTCAAGGAACGTGGCGTGACCACCTTCGCCTCGATCATCGTCGGATTCCCCGGCGAGACCGAGAAGACCGTCGGCAACACCATCGACTTCCTCAACGAGACCGCCCCCGACCTGTGGCGGGCCCAGGCCTGGTGGGCCAACCCCCGCTCGCCGATCTACCAGCAGAAGGAACTGCTGGGCATCGAGGGAGAGGGCTACAAGTGGTCGCACTTCAGCATGACCTCCTCGCAGGCCGCCGACCTCACCGACGAGATGCTCGACCGCGTCACCGAGTCGGTGTGGCTGCCCTTGTACGACTTCGACTTCTGGTCGCTGCCCTACCTGGACGGCAAGGGCGTGAGCGTTCGGGAGCTCATGGGGCTCCTGCGGACGAGCCAGGAACTCATGGGGGTGCGCGACCGGGGCGGCGACCCGGAGCGCCTGGCCGCCCTGGAGCGGCGATTCGCCGAAAGCGTGGCCGTGCTGGACGTGGCGCCGGCCAAGTTCAGCTACTGACGCCCGGGAGAACCGCATGACCTTGCCCGCGCCTGCCGACACGACCGACCCGGCGGCCCCGGGCCCGCGTACGGTGGTCAGCCGATTCGAGCAGACGGCCGCCGCCTGCCCGGACCGTCCGGCGATCGTCCACCGGGGCGGCGTGCTGACCTACGGAGAGCTCGCCGCGCGCAGCGCCGCGATCGCGGCCGGGCTGATCAGGCGCGGCATCGGCGCCGAGTCCCTGGTCGGGCTGCTGCTGCCGCGCGGGATCGACCTCGCGGCCGCCCTGCTCGGCACCTTGCGCGCCGGAGGCGCCTACCTGCCGCTGGATCCGGCGCTGCCCATCGACCGGCTGCGCTACATGTGCCGGCAGGCGGGCGCGGAGCTGGTCCTGTCCGATCCCGTCACCCGCCGCCGCGTCTCGCCCGCCCTCGGCCGGCAGGTCCTGACGGTGGACACCTGTGCTCGCGTCGCCGCCGGAGCGGTCCCGGGCCGCGCCCCGATCCTGCCCGGAGACCGGGCCTACGTCATCTACACCTCGGGCTCGACCGGGCGGCCGAAAGGCGTCGAGGTCACGCATGGGTCGCTGGCCGCGCTCGTGGACAAGCTGGCGCACGCCGCCGGGCCGGGGCCGGCCAGGATCGGGTGGAACGCCAGCCCGTCGTTCGACGCCTCCGTACAGCAGTGGTCGCGTTTGTGCCGGGGCGACACCGTCGTCCTCGTGGACGACCAGGTGCGCGGCGACCCGCAGGCGCTGGCGGCGCTCATCGCCGAGGAGCGGCTGGACGAGCTCGACATCACGCCGTCCCACCTGGTGTCGCTGCTCGACCACCTGGCCGAACGCGCCGAGGGGCCGCCCCTGCGGCTGCTCGTCGGCGGGGAGGCCGTCGCGCCCGCGTTGTGGAGCCGGCTGGCGGACCGGCGGGCCGCCGGGGTCCTGACGCCGGTCAACCTGTACGGCCCGACCGAATGCACGGTCGACGCCACGTGGGCGCCGATCGACCACACGTCCGGGCCGCACCTGGGCGAGCCCCTGCCCGGGGTCCGCATCCACCTGCTCGACGAGAAGCTGAGGCCGGTCGGCCCCGGCGTCGAAGGTGAGATCTACGTGGCCGGCGACGGCGTGTCCCGCGGCTACGCCGGCGCTCCGGCGCTGACCGCGCAGCGGTTCGTCGCCGACGTGATCGCCGGCGACGGCACGCGCATGTACCGGACCGGCGACCGGGCGCGGATCGGCCCCGACGGGCGGCTGGAGTTCGTCGGCCGCGTGGACGACCAGGTGAAGCTGCGCGGGTACCGGATCGAGCTGGGTGAGGTGGAGGCGGTGCTGAGCCGCTGCCCGGGCGTGGTCCAGGCGGTCGCGATGGTCCGCGACGACATGCCGGGCGGCGCGGGTCTCATCGGCTACTGCAGGCTCGAGCGCGCGGGCTCGTTCGACGCCGCTCTGGTACGGCGCGCAGCCGCCGCTTACCTGCCCGAGTACATGCTGCCTGCCGTACTCGTCGGGCTTGATCGTTTCCCGCTGACCGGCAGCGCCAAGGTGGACCGTGGCGCGCTGCCGCCCCCGGTGCGGCAGGAGAGCTCCGCCGAGGCGGCGCCGATGAGCCCGACCGAGCGGCTCGTCGCCGACGCGTGGCGCGATGTGCTGGAGATCGAGCGCGTCGGCGTGGACGACAACTTCTTCGAGCTCGGCGGCCAGTCGCTGCTGGCCATCCGGCTGGTCGCGCACCTGCGCCGCAAAGGCGTCCCGGCGATCCCGATGGTGACGGTCTTCCAGCACCCCGTCCTGGGCGACCTCGCCGCCTACCTGGACGCCTACTTGGACGCCTAGCCGGACCTCTAACTGGACGGGGTGAGCCTGACCGGCAGGTTGCAGGTGCCGCCGAGGAAGTTGGAATAGACGCGCCGGGGGGTGCCGGTCACCTCGATCCCGCCGACCAGGTCACGAAGGGCGGCCAGGGTCGCCGCGAGCTGGATGCGGCCCAGCCGCGCGCCCAGGCAGAAGTGCGGTCCGTAGGCGAAGGTCAGGTGCCGGTTCGGCGTGCGGTCCAGGAGGAACCGCTCGGAACGGGCGAACTCCCGCTCGTCGAAGTTGGCCGAAGCCAGCCACACCGTGACGATGTCTCCCGCCTCGACCCGGCCGCCACCGAGGTCCGCCGGTTCCGCCGCCAGCCGGCCGAGATGCCGCGACGGCGTCGTCCAGCGCAGCACCTCCTCGACCGCGCTGTCCAGCCCGACCTCACCCGCGCGCAGCGCCCGCCACTGATCCTGGTTCTCGGCCAGCGCGAGGACCGCGCCGGTCATCGCCAGCCGGGTCGTCTCGTCGCCGCCCAGGATGAGGCTGTAGCAGTTGAAGACGATCTCGTCGGTGCCGAGCGGCCGCCCCTTGACGTGGGCGTTGGCCAGGATGCTGACCAGGTCATCGGCGTCGCCGCCGCGCCGCTCCTCCGCGAGCTCGATGAAGTAGGCGAGGATCTCGTTCTTGGAGTTCCAGCCGTCGGCCGAGGTGTGGGCGGGACCGTGCGAGCTGACCGAGGTGGAGCCGAGCCGGTGGATGTAGGCGCGGTCGGAGTCGGGTACGGCGAGCGTGTCGCAGATCGTGGCCAGCGGCACCTGGGCGGCCACGTCGTCGCCGAAGTCGCAGTCCTCGCGCTCCAGCGCGTTCGCCACGAGCCGCCGCACCTGATCCTCGATCCGCCGCGCCAGCCGGTCGAACACGGCCGGGGTCAGCGCGCCGGTGATGATGCGGCGTACCTCTGTGTGGCGGGGGCCGTCGGTCACCGCGAGCATCTTGCCCGTGGCCGAGTCGCCGCCCACGAGCAGGGTCTCCAGCACGTTGCCCGACGTCGAGGTGAAACGCCGGCCGTCGCGGAAGACGCTGACGGCGTCCGCGTGCCGGGTGACGACCCAGAAGCCCGGGTTGCCGCCCCTCGGCGGGTGCCAGTAGAGCGGGTGCTCCGACCGCAGGCGCCGCCACACCGCCGACAGGTCACCCTCGGCATGGATCGTCGGCGAGGTCAGGTCCAGGGACTCCACCTGGTCCGGGTCGAGTACGGGCAGCACCTGGGACACCTCCGGTTCGCACGTGCTCCCGACTATGCCCCGGCGTGGTTAGCCGCCGGTTACGCCTCTTCCGCGTAACCGGCGGCTAACCCCTCCCGGCTAGCGTCAGTCGGCAGTCGAGACTTCTGGAGGGCATGTGCGCCGACCATCCACGCGCTGGCTGCTGCAGGAGCCGTCGGCCGGAGACGGGCCGCTGCTGTTCGCCTTCCCCTACGCCGGCTCTGGCGCGTCCTCGCTGCGGCGCTGGCCCGGGCGGATCGGGGAGGCCGAGGTCCATCCCGTGCAGCTTCCCGGCCGGGAGTACCGGATCAAGGAAGATCCGTACCGCGACTTCGAGACGTTCGCCAAGGACGCCGTCGAGGCGCTCCTGCCCTACCTGGCGCGGCCGTACGCGCTCGTCGGCCACTGCATGGGCGCGCTGCTGGCGCACGCGTTCGCCACCCGCGCCATGGAGATCGGCGTCCGGGCGCCCGAGCGGCTGTTCGTGTCGGCGTCCCTGACGCCGAGCCGGGGTTTCTACGGCTACTACCACCCGTGGATGTCCGACCAACGCATCGCCGCGGAGCTCCGGCGCGTCGCCGGAGACCTCGGCGACGGGGCCATCCCGGACGAGCTGGTGTCGTTGTCCGTGCGGGTCCTGCGGCAGGACGTGCGGATGTGCCTGGACTACGCGCCGCCGGCCAAGGCGATCGGGGTGCCGATCAGCGCCATCGGCTGGGCGGACGACCTCGACGTGGGACCGGACGACCTGGCCGAATGGCAGGAGTACGGCGAGACACGCGTCCACCTGCTTCCCGGGGATCCGCTGAACTTCCTGGCCGGTGCCACCGGGCTCAGGAAGGTCATCGAGGAAGATCTCGACTACTGATGCGAAGAGGATGAGCGCCGTGTCTGCACCCGCGACGATTCCCGAGCTTCTCGCCAGGACCGTCGGAACCCATCCGGACCTGCCCGCCGTCAGCGACGAAGAGACCAGCCTCAGCTACGCGGAACTGGCCGAGCGGGCGGACGCCGTCGCGCACGAACTGGTCAGGCTCGGCGTGCGGGAGGAGGACCGGATCGGCGTCCACCTGCCGCGTGGCGTCGGCGCCGTGGTGACGGTGCTCGGTGTGCTGCGCGCGGGAGCGGCGTACGCGCCGATCGACGTCAGCTATCCCAGGTTGCGGCGCGAGCAGATGGTGAAGGCCGGCCGCCTGCGCCTGCTGCTCACCGATCCCGGCACGACCAGGCGGCTGGCCGGCCTGCCCGTGGAGGTGGCCGAGCTGGACTGGCGCGTCCTGCCGCCCGCTTCGGGTCCGGCGGCACACGTCGCCCCGCAGAGCGCGGCCTGCGTCCTGTTCACCTCCGGATCCACCGGTCAGCCCAAAGGCGTCGTGCTGGAACACCGTCACATGGTCGCCTTCGCCACGGACACCGCCCTCCCCACGGTCGGCCCCGGCGACCGGATGGCGCAGGCGTCGAACCTGTCCTTCGACACCTTCACCTTCGAACTGCTGCGTAGCATGGCCGGCGCCGCGGACCTGGTCGTGATGCCCGCCTTCGCCGACCTCATCGGCGCCGACCTGCGGCGGCAACTCCGGCGGCACCGCGTCACCGCGATGCTGGCTCCCGCCATCGCGCTCAACCAGGTCGCCCGCCACGACCGCGAGGCGTTCGCCTCCCTGCGGGTCCTGTGCTCGGGCGGCGACGTGCTGCTCGCCGACACCTGCCGCGAGCTGCGGGCCGGAGGCTTCTCCGGGGACCTGCTCAACCTGTACGGCCCGACCGAGGCCACCGTGGCCTGCACCGCCCAGCGTGTCCAGGAGCTCCCCGACGACTGCACCCGGGTCCCCATCGGCCGTTCGACCGCGTCAGCGCGTCTGTACGTCCTGGACGATCGGCTCGCCCCCGCCTCCACCGGTGAGCTGTACGTCGGCGGCGCCGCCGTGGGACGCGGCTACCTGGACCAGCCCGGACTCACGGCGCAACGCTTCGTCGCCGACCCGTTCGCCGCGAACGGCACCCGCATGTACGCCACCGGGGACCTGGTGCGTACCGGTGCCGACGGGGCCCTCGAATACCTCGGCCGCGTCGACAGCCAGGTCAAGATCTCCGGCCACCGGGTCGAGCCCGCCGAGATCGAACGCACCTTCTACCAGCACCCGCACGTGGGCGAGGTCGCGGTGACGGCGGTAGGAGAGCCCGGCGACCTGCGCCTGGTCGCCTTCGTCATCCCCGTGGCCGAGGAGTTCTCACCCGTCGGCGTGCGCGCCTTCCTCACCGAGCGTCTGCCCGCCGCCTACGTCCCCGCCGAGTTCGTCGTCCTGGACTCCATGCCGCTGGACGCGCACGGCAAACGAGACTGGGCGCGGCTGCGCGAGGCCGCCGAGGACCGCTCCCGGCGGCGGCGCACCTACGAACCTCCGCGCACCGCCACCGAGCGCTACCTCGTCCAGCTCTGGGAGGAACTGCTCCGCGTGGAGTCGATCAGCGTCCACGACGACTTCTTCGGCCTCGGCGGCCACTCCCTCCTCGCCGCGCGCGGCCGCATGCGCATCCGCCGCGACCTCAAGACCGACCTTCCACCTGAGGTGGTCTTCGAGAACAGCGTGGTCGAGGACCTCGCCAAGGTCATCGACCAGACCAGACCCTCCGTCGCCTGATGGTGCTTGCCGGCCCGCCCGTGCGCGAGCCGGCCCGCACCCCGGCAAGGCCGCAAGCCCGAGCCCATCGCCTGCGTCAGCGAAGCGTCTGTGTGCGGACACTCACGTCTCATCGAGGAGGGAAAGCGCCCGCATCCACGAACGACCGGCTCGCGCGCCCGCTCGGCTGCGAGCCCGCGTGAACGGCGGAATGCCGAAGGTTCAACTCATTCACAGAATGATCGTCTGCGCGCTACTCTGCCTCCGGCCCAACGGAAACGGAGACCGTGGATGCACAGATTAGCCAGATCCCGTTTTGCCCTGCCCTTGGTCGGGGCCATAGTCGCCACCACCCTGATCGCCACCGCACCCGCCGCGTCAGCCGCGCCCGCGCGCGGCAACGGACACCGGGTCACCGTCATGGTCCACGGGTTCGACCGTGAGGCCGACATCAGCTGCTCCGGCGCATGGAACAGCGCCAAGCAGGTGCTGAACGCCAACGGTTGGGGCGACGTCGTCACCTTCGGCTACTACAACAAGGCCACCAACTGCGACCTCAGGCTCCAGGGGACCACCGACACGCGCATCCAGGAGGTCGGCCGCCAGTTCGCGTGGACCGTCTACTACCTGTACTCCAGCAAGGACGTGGCGATCGACGTCGTCACGCACTCCATGGGCGGTCTGGTCGCGAAGGCGGCCATCGAAGGCGTCAACCGGTACGGCGTGGGCAAGCCGCCGCCCGACCTGAGCGGGCTGACGGTCGATCCGAACAACCTCGGCGCCACCGTGTGGCCCAGAGCCTGGCCCCCATTCCTGTACATCGAGGACATGGTCACGTTCGCCACGCCACACCAGGGCATCGGCAGCGCGGTGGTGACCGCGTGCGCCATCACCCACGAGCAGTGCAGCGACATGCGTCCGGGCAGCGGCTTCATCAGCTGGCTGGGAAAGCAGCCGCTCTCCCAGATGGGCACGGACTACACCTTCCTCGCCTCGAAGCACGATGACACGGTCAGCTCCGACTCGGCGACCAACAAGCGCACTGCCCACCATTGGGCGCTCTACGGCTCGAACGCCGACGGCGGCACGCTGAGCCATACCTCCATCCGGAACACCTCGACCGGCGACTGGCAGGCGTCGTACGGGGGAGAGTTCAGCGACGAGGGTGAGGGCTCGTACCCCGCGCCGCTCCTGCGGATGATGGACGGCCTGTACGACCAGCAGGCCCAGTAACGCGCGGACGTGTCCTCCCTCTTTCGGCAAAGGGGGAGGACGCGTCGGTGGGTTATGGGTATTCGGTGAGGTTTGCGACGTTTGTGGAGGAGTTGCTGGGGCCTCCCGTGGAATTGATGACGTGGGCGATGGTTCCGGTGCCGCCCAGGGAGACCGTCACCATGTGGTGGAAGCGGACCCCAGGCGTGTTCGGCACCTCGAAGGCCCGGTCGGCCACCACCCCGGGGTTGGCGCTGAAGTAGCAGTAGCTGCCCAGCCCCCAGGCCTCATGCGAGGTGACCGAAGCGGCGACCTTGTAGGCGGCCCAGCCACGGGTGGAGCCGTTCATCCAGGACGCCTGGTTGGGCGGGTCGTAGGGCATCTCGTTCTGGAAGAAGTAGGTCCGCCCGCCGTTGCCGTTCCAGATGACCTGGTACTGGTGGTAGTGCTCGACGAACAGCCCGTAGAACGTCACGTTGTCGCCGTTGACGACGAGCCCGTTGACGGTCGTGTTGGTGTTCCACCCTACGCCGCTGCCGTGGTCGGCCCGCCAGATCCAGGTGTGATCACCGATCACGTCGTCGCTGTTGATCACCAGGCTCTGTGACGCCTTGCCCACCCCGGCGCCGCCGACGCGGAAGAAGACGTCGTGCAGCGAGGTGGGGTTGGCCGCGTGCGAGGCCGCCGAGCCCGCCGGACCGACCTGCATGAGCGTCGCCGAGTTCACGGTCCCGGCGTCGATCAGCAGCCCGGCGACCTTGACGCCGTCCACGTCGGCGACGGTCATCGCCGTGATGCCGTTGTCGGGTACGAACGTCGCCAACCCGAGACCGAGCACCACGGTGTCGGCCCTGGTGACCCTGATCGTGTCGTTCAGATGGTAGACGCCCGGCGTGACCAGCAGGTTCTTGCCCGCGGCCAGTGCCGCGTTGATGTCACCGGCGGTGTTGCCCGGCTTGACGACGAAGAACTGGCTGATCGGCAGCGACGTGCCCGCTCCCGGCCACGACACCCCGGCGGAGTTCGACTTCAGCGCGGGCACGAACACCTGGTAGGCCCCCGCCGCGTCGATGTAGAGGAACGGCTTCTCCCGTACCACCGGCGCCTGCCCCACCGTCGTGTACGGCGGGCTGGGGAAGGTGTTGCCCGGCGCGCCGGACACCCCGACGAAGGTCATGTTCCAGTTCGACCCGCTCCAGGACCCGAAGGCCGAATTGCGGGAGATCCACTGCTGCTGCGACCCGGACCTGACCTGACCGTCGATCCGCGAGTCGGAGATCCACCCGCCGCTCGACCAGCCGCCGTCGTCCAACTGCAGGTTTCCGCGCACATGCATGCGCCGGTACGGCGCCGCCTGCGAGACCGCCCACCGGTCCGTGCCGCCCGCCGGGGTGACCGAGAGGTTCTCGGCGGAGCGCCAGAAGTTCTGCGTGGCGTTGCCGCCGAACCAGTCGGCCTCGGCGTGCACGGCCCCGTTGATCGTCACCGCGTCCGGTGTCTGTCCCAGGCCGAGGACCTGGGTGTAGAAGCCGACGTTGACGTCCACGTTGTAGGTGCCCGGCTTGAACAGCAGCGCGTACCGGTTGGACCCGAACTGGTTGGACTGCTGCTGGCCGAACACCGAGTTGAGCTGCGACTGGATGGTGGACGCGGGCATCGACGGGTCGAAGACGCGCACGTTCGGCCCCAGATCGGGATCGGGGCCGCCACCGCCGCCGCCCGACAGGGTGAACGACTGCGCCGCCGTGCCGTTGCAGGCGTACTGCTGCAGTTGCACGCTGTCGGCCGTGGAGGCGCCCGACACGTCGAGGCACTTGCCGCTGTTCCTGTTGACCAGGTGGTACGTGCCGCCGGACTCCTCCACCGGCAGCCACTGCTGGTTGTTGCCGCCGCCGTAGGCCCACAGCTGGACCGGCGCGCTGTCGGCGGTCGAGACACCGGTCACGTCCCAGGCCTGCGCGGCGTTGAGCGAGCTGTTGACCCGGTAGTAGCCGTCGCCGGTGGCCTGGAACTGCCAGAGCTGCGCGCCGCTGCCGTTGCACGCGTACTGCTGGACGGCGGTGCCGTTGGCGGTGGCGGCGCCGCGGGCGTCGACGCACTTGCCGCTGTGCTTGGCGACCACGGTGGTCAGGCCGGTGGGGACGGCTGCCTGCGCGACCGGCATGAGGACGAACCCGGCCGCGACCAGCACGAGGACGACGAGGGCACGCATCAGAACCCCGCCGTCAGCCGGGTGAAGTCCCAGGCGTTCTGGGAGACGCCGCTACAGGTCTCGGACAGGCCTCCGGAGCAGGGGCGGTCGCGGTTGACCGACCAGAAGGCGAGCCTGGTCAGGCCATGGGAGTTGGCGTAGTCGCGGATCTGGGTCCAGGTGGCGACCGAGGTGACCTCCGACTGGTCGGACAGGCCGTTCATGCCGGAGATGCCCATGTGCGCGTACGCCGTGGCGTCCGACCAGCCGAACGCCGACTTCAGGGCGTTCTTCAGCCCTTCGGCCGCGTTGACCGTGCTCTGGTACATGTTGGACCCGCCGCCGAAGTCGAACGGCATGATCGTGTAGTTGTCGATCGGGACGCCGAGCTCCTTCGACCGGTTGATCAGCCGGGTGCCCGCGCCGGCCGGGCCGCTGGTGGAGGTGCCGAAGGTGACGACCACCTTGACGTTCGGGTTGTTCGCCTTGACGATCTTGAGGCCGTTGAGTATGCGGTCCTGGACGGTGTAGTTCTCGTACTCGTCGGTGTTCTCGATGTCGAAGTCGACGGCCGCGGGTCCCAGGGCGTTGATGACCTGCTGCACGGCGCCCGCGTACGCCTCAGGCGTGGCGCAGTTGGGGCCGAGCTTGTTGCCCGACCAGCCGCCGAAGGAGATCTGGACGCTGCCGCCCTTGGACTTGATCGTGTTGATCGCCTGCTGGTCGGCGCCGCCCGTCAGCGCACGCGAGCCGTCCCAGCGTGGCGTGCAACCGCCGCCGGACAGGATGAAGGCCATCGTGAAGGACTTCACGCCGGTCGCGTCCATGACCGTGCCCGGGTTGGGCGGGCTCCCCCACCCCATGTAGAGGTACGGGGCGCCGGGCAGCTTGCCGGGACTGGGGGTGCCGCCGCCGGAGGGCAGCGTCCACTTCTGGTTGGCGCCGGTGCCGCAGCTCCAGATCTGCAGGGGTGTGCCGTCGGCCGAGCTGACGTTGGTGGCGTCCAGGCACTTGCCGAGCGCTCGCAGGGTGCCGTCGGAGGCGGCCGTCCACTGCTGCGCGGCAGTGCCGTTGCAGTCGTAGATCTGCACCTTGGCGCCGTCGGCGCTGCTCGCGCCCGCCACGTCCAGGCACTTGCCGAGTGCGCGGATCGTGCCGTCGGACTGCGTGGTCCACGACTGGGCGGTGGTGCCGTTGCAGGTCCAGAGCTGGACCTGGGTGCCGTTGGCGCTGTTGGCGCCGGCGACGTCGACGCACTTGCCGCCGTAGCCGGTGATCTGGCCGGTGGCGGCCGAGGCCGGGGAGGCGAGGCCCGCCACGGCTAACGCCGTCACGGACGCGAGGATGATTCCTCGTCTTTTCATGGGGGGTGTCACCTTCTGTGGGGGGTGTACGCCGGCGGCCGGCCGCCGGCGTGGGTGAGCACCATGGCTAAGAGAAATCCACGGTCGTGACCTCATGGTGACCTTACGGTGACCTTACAAGAGCGTCAATACTTAATTTAAGGGTTGACGGAGGCTACGTGCGGCTCTTGAATCAGGTAGGAAAACAAGCCCTCAGGCGCCCAGGAACTGATCCACCACCAGGATGGCGGCGCCGAGCTTGACGCCCTCCGACCCCAGGTGAGCGGCCCCGATCGCGACGCGGCCGTAGGAACAGCGCAGCGCGGACCGCTCCGTGGCCGTCACGATCGCGGGCAGGTGGTCGCGGGCGAGCAGCAGCCCCGCCCAGCCGCCCAGCACGATGCGCTCGGGATTGAGCAGGTTGATCAGGCTCGCCAGCCCCGCGCCCAGGTGGCCGACGGCCTCGTCGAACAGGGGACGCGCGCCTGGGTCGGCCAGCAGTGCCGCGAAGGCGCTCTCCTCCTCGACGCCCGCCAGGTCGATCCCCGCCCTGGCGAGGACCGACTCGGCGCCGACGTAGGCCTCCAGACAACCGCGCGCACCGCAGCGGCAGGGGCGGCCGCCGGCGATCACCGTGGTGTGGCCCCACTCCCCCGCCCCACCGGACACGCCTCGGACGGTGATGCCGTCGGTGATGATGCAGGCGCCGACCCCGCTGCCGATCAACACCATGATCATGTAGTCGCTGCCCCGTCCCGCGCCGAACCAGTGCTCGGCCAGGCCCAGCGTCATGGCGCCGTTGTCGACGAACACGGGCAGGCCGGGGAGCATGTCGGCCAGCCGTACCCCGCTCCAGCCGAACGTCGGCGAGTCGACGACCGAGCCCCGCACCATGCCGGGAACGCCGACTCCGACGCCGAGGACGCGGCCGGGGTCCACGCCCGCCTGCGCGATCACCGCGGCGACGCCTTCGCGGATGTGGCCGGCCACCAGGTCGGGAGCGTGCCGTCCTGGGCGCAACGGGGTCTCGGCCTTGGCCCGTGGCGTCATGGACAGGTCGAACAGCTCCACGCCGACGCGGGTCTCCCCCACCTCGACGCCGACCGCGTAGGCGTGGTGGGCGTTGACGCGGAGCTGGACGCGCGGCCGGCCGCCGTCCGACTCGACCCTGCCCACCTCGACGGCGATCCCGTCGGACAGCAGGCCGGTGACGACGTTGCTCACCGTGGCGGGGCTCAGGCCGGTCGCCTGGGCGAGCTCGAACCTGCTGCGCTCGCCGTCGAAGAAGAGCGTGCGCAGCAGCACGGCCCTGTTGGTACGCCGCACGTCACGCGACGTCCCCCGCTGCGGCCGGATCATAGGGTGAAGTCTAGGCTCCCCTTCCTCACCAGTCCGGCCAGCAGGTCCTTGACCTCGGTCGCGTCGTAGCGGTCGCGGTCGAAGGGGCCGATGAGCAGGGGGCCGTCGTCGGGGCTGTCGGGCAGGCGGCCGTGGCTGCCCCGGACCGGTGCCGGGTCGAGTGGCACCACCGGCATCGTGTAGCGGAAGCCCAGTTTCTTCTTGGCCAGTGCGGTGGCGGCGCGGAGTTTGACGAATGGGTCTCTTGGGTTCATGAACAGTTCGGCGGGGTCGTAGCCGGGTTTGCGGTGGATGTCCACGAGCCTGGCGAAGTCGGGGGCGCGGTCGTCGGTGAGCCAGTAGTAGTAGGTGAACCAGGCGTCGGGTTCGGCGACGGCGACGAGTTCGCCGGCGCGTTCGTGGTCGAGCCCGTACTTCGCCTTGCCTGCGTGGTCGAGTACCTCGTCCACGCCGGTCAGTTCGGTGATGACGGTGCGGGTGCGGTCGAGGTCGGCGGGGTCGCGGACGTAGACGTGGGCCACCTGGTGGTCGGCGACGGCGAAGGCCCGGGACGTCCACGGGTCGAGGTATTCCATGCCGGCTTGGGTGTGGACTTCCAGGAGCCCGGCGGTGCGCAGCGCCCGGTTGATGTCGATGGGGCGGGATGCGGGGGTGATGCCGTATTCCGAGAGCACGACCACCTCGGCGTCCTCGGCGAGGAGGGGGGCGAGTGCGGTGTCGATGGTGCGGGCGGCGGCGATGGCTTCGGGGCCGGCGGGGCCGTGCCGTTGCAGGTCGTAGTCGAGGTGTGGGATGTAGACGAGCAGCAGGTCGGGGTGTTCGCGGGTCAGGATGTGGCGGGCTGCGGCGATGATCCATTCGGAGGAGGTGATTCCTGCGGTCGGGCCCCAGTAGGTGAACAGGGGGAACGGCCCGAGGGCGGCCTCGAGGTCGTCGTGGAGTGAGGGTGGGCGGGTGTAGCAGTCGGGGTCCTTGCG